>NZ_VOJB01000087.1:0-15745 GCF_007910085.1 Klebsiella sp. ME-303
CTCACTGAACGATATTCTGGAGGGTGACTATGACAATTATCTGCAGACGCCTCCTGATGCCGCTTATGCAGTTTCAGCCAGTATTGAATATTAATAATGCCTGGCTGAATAAGAACCCTGGTCAGGTAAGATGGAAAATCACCAATAATCATCGCCAGCGGCAATAACATGACGCTGCCGTAATGGGATATCGATGTTACTGATCTTTGGCGGTCTGCCCGGTACCGGGAAATCAACCATCGCTCGCCTGCTTGCCGCCAGGCTGGGGGCCGTCTGGTTACGGATTGATTCAATTGAACAGGCGCTGATCCGCGCCGAAACCGTCACCCGGCACGATATAGGACCGGCCGGATATCTGGCGGCGTACGCCATTGCTGCGGATAACCTCAGGCTGGGCAACGTGGTGATTGCCGACTCAGTTAACCCTATAGCCATTACCCGCCAGGCCTGGAGAGCGGTCGCGACCGAGAATGCCGCGCCTTATCTGGAGATAGAACTGACCTGCTCCGACCAAATGCAGCATCGGTATCGCGTGGAAAACCGAGTGGCGGATATTCGCGGTCATATTCTGCCGGACTGGCAAAAGGTTATCACCCGTGAGTACGAACCCTGGCGCACCGCCAGCCTGACTCTGGATACCTCGGTGCTGACCGCAGAAGAGGCGGTAGAGCGGATCGTTGAGCATATTGCGTCACGCGATCGCCACGCGCCGGTAGGTTCGTAGAAGCCGCCGGGCCATCGGCGGCAACAACCTACATAAAGAATTTCACGGCCTGCTGGAGGGTGGTACCGACGCCCCATAACAGCGGCACGCTCACCGCCAGCCAGCTTACGGTTAACAGCAGCGTGGACGGGCGGGGCTCCCACGTGAGCTGGGCATCCTTGTTGATGGTATACAGTCCTTTCGCCTGCTGCTGCTGTTCCGCGGTCATCGCATGCTCTTCCGTCAGCGGACGCACCAGCTGATTACAGATAAAACCCAATACCAGCAGGCCGGTCAGGACCATCAGCGTAATATCGTAGACGCGCTCGGGCGAGACCCCGTGCGTCAGCTGATACTCGCGCAGATAGTTCACCAGAACCGGGCCGCTGATCCCCGCCGCCGACCAGGCGGTTAACAGGCGCCCGTGAATCGCGCCCACCATTTGTGAGCCAAAGACGTCGGCCAGATAGGCGGGAATACTGGCAAAGCCTCCGCCGTACATCGAAATGATAATGCACATCGCGCAGACATACAGCGCGATATAGCCGCCGTGATTCACCAGCGGCAACGTGCCGTACAGCACGGCCCCCAGGCAGAAAATGATCGCAAAGGTCATTTTGCGTCCGCACAGGTCGGATACCGATGCCCAGAAAAAACGTCCCAGGATGTTAAACAGGCTGAGCAGGCCGGTAAATCCTGCGGCCATGGTTGCAATGCGTTTCAGCTGCTCGCCGTTCAGCTCATGCCAGCTGAGATCGAGCGACAGCAGTTTGCCGGCAAAGATCTCCTGCAGCATCGGCGAAGCCATACCGAGAATGCCGATCCCCGCGGTGACGTTGAGCCACAGCACCATCCACAGCAGCCAGAACTGCGGAGTGCGGCAGGCAACGCGGACGTGCACCTGGATCGTGGGATTATTGCGAATCGTTTTTTGCGCCTTCTCACCCGAAGGATGCCAGCCCATGGGCGGCAGGCGATAGCCAAAGGTACCGGCGAGCATAAACAGCGCATAAATCGCCGCCAGCGCCAGAATGCTTTGCCATACCCCGTTGCCGGCCGGACCGGCGAAGTAATTCATCAGACCGTTTGCCAGCGGTGCGCCCACCAGCGCTCCCCCGCCAAAACCCATAATCGCCATCCCGGCCGCCATTCCGCGCTTGTCAGGAAACCAGCGCAGCAGCGTCGAAACCGGTGAAATATAGCCCAGTCCGAGACCGATTCCGCCGATGACCCCGGCCCCCAGCCACAGCAGCCACAGCTGATGGAAATAGATAGCGACGCTGGATAGCAGCAGGCCGCCGCACCAGCACAAAGTGGCAATAAAGCTCACCAGCCGCGGTCCAACCTTCTCAAGCCAGCTGCCCCACAGCGCCGCCGAACAGCCGAGAAAAACAAAAAACAGCGTGTAGGTCCAGCCCAGCATGGAGATTTTCCAGTCGCAATCGCGGGTAAACAGCTGCTGCCAGAACGACATCGTGGCGGGGCATTGCAAGGACGCGCTTCCTCCTATGAGCTGCGACATAGGCAGCCAGTAAACGGAAAACCCATAGGCCATACCTATACAGAGATGAACCGCCAGCGCGGCCGGTGGCACCAGCCAGCGGTTAAAGCCGGGCCTGGCGATGATACGGGGTTTCGCGAAAAAATCGCGGAGGGGAGAGACCGGTGCGGTCGCGATGTTTTCATTCATTTGCGCCATTTTCCTGTCCTTTTTATCGATATTGGCCGACGAATGCTGCGGTCGGGGAACGTAGATAAAAGGCAAGAACGGTGCCATTTGATTAAATTGCGTACAAAAATGGCGACTGAAGCGAGCAAGCTCCGCCGAACGGCTGAGGCGAAAAGCCCGCCACCGGCGACGGAGGCACCGCCTGCGATAAAATCGCCGGGCGCGCTATTATTTTGATAAACGGCGATCTCAGAGTGATACGCGGTGCCGGGTGGCGAGGGCGCGTACCGGCCTGCTAGCCCGCCGCACGTTAGCTTAAGGTATCAATCCATTCGCTCTGGCGCGGGTTCTGCCGACGATAGCAGTGTACCGACACCGCCAGCTGCGTCAGGTCGGTGAAGACCATCGGATCGAGCTGAATATGCTTTTTAATCTGCTGCAGCCGGTAGGTGAGCGTATTGCGATGAATCCCCAACAGCAGCGACGTTTTGCCCGGCTCGGCGTTATTGGCAATAAAGCTGCTGAGGGTATCCAGCAGCACTTCGCCGGAATCATGCTCAAGCAGCTGGCGTACGTTATTGATAAAAAAATTGACCATATAGCTGTCTTCCAGCACCCGGAACAGGCAGAGCATCGCCATTTCGCGAAAGTAGTAGATCTGCCGCTGCGGCTGCACTTTGCTCCCCACCTCAATCACCGACCTGGCGAATCGGATGGCCTCGCGAATATCCGGAGCGCTGTCCGCCTGCACGCCAATACCGATATGGTAATGGCTGATCTGATTGCTGAGGACAAACTCGATGCCCCGCAGCAGCGTTTCCTGGGATTCGCTCAGCGTATTGAGGAGCAATATTTCATTACTGCCCAGCAAAATCACGTCTCTTACCCCGGACAGCTGCGAGAATTCCCGCAGCAGCGTACTCAGTATTTCGCTTAGCTGATGCTGTTCGACCTGCACGGTTACCACGACCGGCACCAGCGGCGCATCAAAAGCGAAGCCAAGCTCCACCAGGCGATGCAGCGCTTCCTGTCCGGCGGGCGAAGCGCCTTGATCAAGATATTGACCAAACAGGGTATCGCGCAGACGCTGTCGCCAGTTGGTTTCCCGCATCTCTATGGCCTGGCGGACCAGCAGCTCGGCGGTGAGTACCGCCAGTTCAGCATAGCGGCTGATCGCCGCGGGATCGCCGCTGATGCCCACCACCATCACCACGCGATCGTCATAGATAATGGGATGATTAATACCGGGATGCACATTCTGGAAACGCGCGGCTTCCGCGGTGTTATTAATACAAATACGTTTACCGGTGCGTATCACCTCACGGGCGATCTCATGCTGCTCGCCGATACGATGCCGTTCACCTGAGGCAATGATCTGTCCATGATGGTCAATCACGTTCACGTTATGATGAATTATCGCCATTGCCCGGGCGACAATTTCATTAGCCAGCGCCGTCGTAATAATCATACAGTTATCCGCTTATGTGCCTCTCCGCGCCGCCCGCTCAGAAAGGTTCGTAGAACATTCTCCGCTGCGTCGGCGAGGAGCTGTTCGCATGTGTTCATCGACTCCGCCAGCGGCATAGGGCGCTGGCAGATAGACCACATCGCGTCAATATGGTGTTGATACAATTGCCGACTGCTTTCATCGCGTCCGCCGCAAAGGGCCACAACCGGTACGCCGTGGCGCGCCGCTTTGCCCGCCACGCCCACCGGGGCTTTACCAAAGGCGCTCTGACGATCGAGCCAGCCTTCCCCGACGATGGTCAGTGCGGCATCGCTAAGATGACGGTCGGCGTTAAGCAGTTCGAGCACCAGGTCAATGCCCGGGCGCAGCGTGGCGCCCGCATAGGCGATCAGCGCGGCCCCCATACCGCCCGCGGCCCCGGCGCCGGGCCGTTCGCTGACGTCGTAGCCGAGCGTTTGCGTAAGCTGCCGACTGTAGTGCGCCATACCCGCCTCCAGCTCCCTGAGCGCCGCCTCATCCGCGCCTTTCTGCGCGCCATACACCCAGGTGGCGCCATCTTCCCCAAGCAGAGGATTTGTGACGTCGCAGGAGGCCTGTATTTCGGCCTGTCGTAAGCGCGGGTCCATGGCGCTTAAATCGATGCGCTGAATATGCGCTAGGTCCTTGCCCGCCGCGGGAACCGGCAGCAGCGTGCCGTCCTCGCGCCAGAAGCGGGCGCCAAGCGCCTGGGCAAAACCGATGCCGCCATCGTTGGTCGCGCTGCCGCCCAGCCCGATAATCAAACGCCGACACCCGGCATCCAGCGCCGCTTTTACCTGCTCACCCAGGCCAAAGCTGCTGGCCTGGCGCACATCCCGCTGCGCTTTCGGCGTGAGCTCCAGCCCACAGCTTTGCGCCATCTCGATAATGGCCCGTTCGCCGGGCAGGATCAGAAATGCGGCCTGTACGGAGAGACCGTAAGGCGAGGCGCAACGCTGCTGCTGCCACCTCGCGCCCTTCAGCTGCGGACTTTCCGCAAGGGCCGAGAGCAGCCCCTCTCCGCCGTCCGACACGGGCATTTCGACCAGCTCCAGCTCCTCGTCAACCCGGCGCAACCCCTGTGCTACCGCTGCGCAAGCGGCCTGCGCGCTACAGCTACCCTTAAACGAATCCAGCGCGATAACAATCTTCATGCGTTCTCCTGCGTTAATGCGCTTTGCGCGGCGTTTTATCGGTGGTCATGAGCTGCAATAACATCCCCAGCAGCGCGCATCCCGCCATGGTAAAGAAGGCGTAGATATAACCCGCCGGATTTTCCCATCCCCCACCGAACTGGATGAGCCAGCCCATAAGCAATGGCGAAATGCCGCCGCCGATAAACATCGCCGTGGTGATAATGCCGTTGGCGGTAGAGGTGGCGCGTTCTTCGGCGGAGTCCGAAGCCATGGCGTAGTAGATAGGCCACACGGCGTTGGCCACCAGGCCAAAAAATAGCTGAATGGCGATAAGGCGCGGCATATTGGTGGCGAAATAGAACAGCGCAATGCCGATACTCATCCACAGACCGCAGACGATCAGAGTACGTTTACGGCCAAAGCTATCGGAGAGCCTGGGCCAAATTATCTGGCCCAGGGTACCGGTAAGCGTGAAGATAATACTTAGCCCGGCGGATGCCGCCAGCGACAGGCCGGAGACGTGATAAAGGTACGGCGGCAGCACAACGTTAATGCCCATATAGACAATTTGCGTCAGCAGGGTATTGCCCGCCGTTAGCGAAATATTGCGGTTGCGCAGGGTGCGTAAAAAGGTCTTCATCCCTTCGCCTTTGGCAACATGGCTGCTTTCCTGGGTCGCCGGGCGCGTCATCCCCTGGCTATCGATATGCAGATAAAGCGTGTTGATGCGATCGGCGGTGGAATATTTCGCCCAGAAAATCATCAGCGGGATGGCGACGATCAGCGCCAGCAGGAAGCAGTAGCGCCAGCTGCCTTCGCCAAATGCGGAAAGCACCAGACTTGCCACCACGCCGCTCAGCAGCGCGCCAATCGGATAGCCGGTATGATGCACCCCCAGCGCGAAGCCGCGTTTCTCTTTCGGCCACCACTCTGCGGTGTTACTGACGCCGACGGGCTCGCCCCAGCCGGCCCCGAGGTTGACGCCAACGCGCAGCAGCACAAAAGCCGTCAGCCCGTGGCTGATCGCTTTAATTCCGGAAAGAAAAGAGAGGGCGGTATAGCCCAGCACCAGCGGTACCTGAAAGCGCGCTCGCTTCCAGCCTGAACCGTAGCGATCGCTCCAGATGGAGCCGGGGATATCCAGCACCGCAAGGGCAACCATAATCAGGGCGACGACGTTGCCCCACTGTTCCGGCGAGAGCGAAAACTCTTTAGAGATGACCGGGCCAAGGCGCAGGATCATCTCGCGATCGTAGGCGTTAAGCACCCAGATTAGCCAGCAAACCAGCAGCGAAACCCAGGAGAAACGATGTATCAGCCGCTTTTTTCCACCTTGTTCGCCGGCTGGTGTGTGATTGATTGTTGTCATAGTCGTGTTTACTCCGCGGCGTCGCGACAGCATGATGCGCGCCGCCTGGTGTCAGGGTCAGAGTCAGTTCGCCGGGTATTATTGTTATCGCGGCGAGCCGGAGGTTGGCTTAGCCGGCAAAACGCCGTTCCGCTACGCCGGTCACGCCCAGGTCGTATAGGGCGAACAGGCTGCCGCGCAGCTGATTATCTTCCGGGAAGCGCGGGAGGGGCGGCTGCGCCATTGAGGTGACGTACAGCACGTCGAGGTTTTCGCCGCCGAACATGACGCTGGTCACTTTTTTCACCGGCATCTCAATGATGCGATCGACCTTGCCCTCCGGCGTGTAGCGCACCAGCTTGCCCGCGTAGACCAGCGCGTTCCACAGATAGCCTTCGCTGTCCACGGTGGCGCCATCCGCCGCGCCGCCTTCGCTGCGATCGACACGGCAAAAGACTCGTTCTCCGGAGAGATCGCCGGTCGCGGTGTTGTAGTCCCAGGCGCAGATTTCGCCCGTCCAGGTATCGGCAAAATAGAACGTCTCGCCGGAGGGGCTCCAGCACGGGGCGTTAGAGACGATGATATTTTTCTTCAGCACGTGCAGCGACAGATCGGCGTCCAGGCGATATAGCGCGCCGCTCGGCTCCTCTTCACGCATATCCATCGATCCAAACAGAAAACGTCCCTGACGATCGACTTTGCCGTCGTTGAGCCGGTTAAAGGGTCGGTCCGCTTCCGGATGGTGCAGTAGCGTCAGCTCGCCGCTGGCGAAGTCGAGCAGATGCACGCCATTCTCTAGCGCCACCACCGCGCCTTCGCCGTTCTGGCGCAGGGCGAACGAGCCAATTTTCTGCCGCACGTCCCAGCTCTTAATCGCGCCGCCCTGCGCGTTACAGGCGAACAGGCGCCCGTCGAGGCTGTCCACCCACCAAAGACGCTGCTGTTCGACATCCCAGACCGGGCTTTCGCCGAGTCGAGTTTTTAAATCCAGTAAGACTTCGATGCGCATAAGAACCTCCTGATTACGCTTTTTCGCCGTCGGCTTGTTTTGCCGATGCACTGCCGGGGGATGACGAACTTTTGATGAACAGAGACACCAGCGCGCCGACGATCAGTAGCGCGACGGCGAACCATAAGCCGGACGTTGCCGCGCCGGTGCGGTCCTCAAACGCGCCGAGGATAAACGGCCCGAGAAAGCCGCCGCACAGCCCGAGGCAGTTAAGCAAGCCGAAGCTGCCCGCCAGCATATGCCCGCTCATGATCGAGGGGAGCCAGTTAAAGATGATGGATTGCATGGCGAAGAACATGAAAGCGGCCAGCGAGAAGCCAAGCAGCGCCACGCCGTGGCCGGCAATCGCGCCAATGGCCATGCCGGTCGCCATGACCAGATATCCAGCCATCAGCATGCTGCGCGAACGCTGCTCCGTCCGGGCGAAACGCGGCAGCAGGATCCCGCCAGCGGCGGCTGCGATCCACGGGATGGCGGTCAGCAGACCGATCTGCAGCGGAGTAAGCTGGCCCCAGCTACCGATGATCCCCGGCAGGAAATAACTCAGGCCGTAAACTGAAAACTGATGGGTAAAGTAAATCAGCACCAGCAACAAAAACACCCGGGTGGTGAGCGCGGTTTTCAGGGAAAAACGGCTCGGCGTATGGCGCGTCTCCTTGGCTTCTTTCTCCAGCACCGCGTTGATTGCCTCCACGTCGTTGCTGTCCAGCCAGCGGGCGTCGGCAGGTTTATCCGGCAGCCTGCGCCAGACGACGAACGCCAGCGCTATCGCAGGCAGCCCTTCGATAAAGAACATCCACTGCCAGCCGTGCCAGCCGGACATTCCATCAAGGCTTAATAACAATCCGCCCAGCGGCGCGCCGATAATATTGGCCAGGCAGACTCCCAGCAGGAACAGACCGGTGGCTTTAGCGCGCTCTTCGCGGCCAAACCAGAGGGTCAGGTAGTAAATAATGCCCGGATAGAGCCCTGCTTCGGCGGCGCCGAGCAAAAGGCGCATCACGTAAAAGGACGTAGGCCCGGTGACAAACGCCATGCCGCAGGAGATGATCCCCCAGGTGATCATGATGCGGGCGATCCAGCGCCGTGCGCCAATCCGGGTTAAAAACAGGTTGCTGGGGATCTCCAGCACCGCGTAGGTGAGAAAAAACAACCCGGCCCCGAGGCCGAATGCGGTTGCGGAAAGGCCGATATCCACCGACATGGTCGCTTTCGCCATGCCAATATTGGTACGATCAATAAAGCTGATGATGTACGCCACGATAAGCAACGGCATCAAATGGCGGTAGATCTTTTTATGGGTGCGCTGTAGCTGCGCCCCGTTTACCGCCTTTTCATTTATTGCGGACATGGTTATTATTTCCCCGTATTCGTGGTCAGAAGCCTTGCCGGGATCGCGTCGATCCCGTTCGTCAGCTCACAGGTTGTCGCCGGGTGCTGACCCGAACGACGCCCGGCCCGAAGCCCCACTTCGGGCCGTCTTTTCCTAAGCGCCTTCGCGCTCGAACAGCATAGAAATCCCCTGGCCGCCGCCAATGCACATGGTGACCAGACCGGTGCGTGCGCCGCTGCGCGCCATTTCATACATCAGTTTGACCGGCAGGATCGCACCGCTGGCGCCCACCGGGTGGCCGAGGGCGATCGCGCCGCCGTTGACGTTAACGCGGGCTGGATCGAGACGCAGATCGTTCATCACCGCCAGCGCCTGGGCGGCGAAGGCCTCATTGAGTTCAATTAAATCGATGGCGTGAACATCCATATTGAGACGGTCCATCAGGCGTCGGGTAGCGGGAGAGGGGCCAAACCCCATAATCTCCGCGCCGCAGCCGGCGACCGCCCAGCCGCGAATCCGCATGCGCGGGGTTAAGCCGCGCTGTTCCGCCTGCTGGCGGGTCATCATCACCAGCGCGGCCGCGCCGTCGTTAATGCCGGAGGAGTTGGCCGCCGTCACCACGCCGTCGGCTTTAAATGCCGGACGCAGCGCGGCGAGCTTTTCGCGCGGGGTGTCGCGCGGGTGTTCATCGGTCGCGAACAGGCGGGTCGCTTTTTTGCCGTCCGGTACCTCAAGGGCCAGAATCTGCTCGCGGAATCGATCCTCAGCGATCGCCTTCAGCGCCTTCTGCTGGCTCGACCAGGCGAAATCGTCCATCGCTTCGCGAGAGATACCGAAGCGTTGCGCAACGTTTTCCGCCGTGATGCCGTTGTGATAAGGCCCTTCTGGCCAGGTAAGGATGGAGATCAGTCCATCTTCCAGCTCGCCGTGGCCCATGCGATAGCCATCGCGCGCTTTGCGCAGGTAGTAGGGCAACTGGGTCATATTTTCCGTTCCGCAGGCGACGACCACCTCGGCCTGGCCGCTTTGCAGCTGCATCATGCCGTCCGCCAGGGCCTGAAGCCCGGAGCCGCACTGGCGGTTAACCGAATACGCGGTGCTCTCCTGCGGGATCCCCGCCCGCAGCTGGCAGATGCGGGCGATAAAACCGCTTTCGGCGATTTGCCCGACGTTGCCGACGATCGTTTCGTCGATATCCTGCGGCGCAAGTCCGGCGCGGGCGATCGCTTCGCGAATAACCGCAGCTCCGAGGTCATGCTGGTGGGTATGCTTAAGACTGCCGTTAAACGTGCCAATAGCGGTACGCACGCCGCTGACAACCACAATATCATTAGCCTGTGTCATCTTTTTTCTCCTTACAGCACCATGCCGCCGCCGACGTTAATCACTTCCCCGTTGATATAGCGCGCGCCGTCGGACGCCAGAAACGCCACGCACTCGCCAACGTCTTTCGCCTCCCCGGCGTAGCCCGCAGGGATCTTGTTAATCATGATTTGCCAGACGTTTTCCGGGACGCCGCGCGTCATATCGGTATCGATAAAGCCCGGGCAGATGGCGTTAACCGTGACGCCTTTTTTCGCCAGTTCGCGGCAGGCGGTTTTGGTCATCCCCACCACGCCGGCTTTTGACGCCGAATAGTTGGTTTGTCCGACGTTGCCAAGCCAGCTGGCGGAAGCGATATTGATAATGCGGCCCGCGCCGCGCTCGCGCATGCGGATGGCGGCCTGCTGCATACAGAGAAAAGTGCCCTTCAGATTGACATCGATCACCGTGTCCCAGTCCGCTTCGGAGAGTTTGTGCAGCATGGCGTCGCGGTTGATTCCGGCGTTATTCACCACAATATCCACCGGGCCAAACGCCTCTTCGGCTTGGGAAAACAGCGCTTCGACCTGCGCTTTTTCACCGATATTGCAGCTGATAAACAGCGCCTGTGCGCCCGATTTGCGCAGGGATGCGGCGGCGGCTTCGCCGTGAGCGTCGCGATCGGCGATGATCACGCGCGCGCCTTCCCGCGCAAGCACCTGAGCAATGCCAAAGCCGATACCGCGCGCGGCGCCGGTAACAATGGCGGTTTTACTGGCAAGTTTCATAGCTAATTTCCTTGTGAGTCAGAGGATGAATTCCGGGACAGATGTTCCGCGAGGCCGCAGGGCTGCGGGGTGAACAAGCGACTGTCCATAACCTGAAGATCCGCGGCGATCGCCGGACGAAAATCCATATGCGCCAGGATGTCGCGCTCAAGATCGATACCGGGGGCGATTTCCGTCAGCACCGGCCCCTCCGGGCGCAGTTCGAAAACCGCCCGTTCGGTGACGTAATGCATGGTTTGTCCTTTGGCGCGGGCCAGCTCGCCGTTGTAGGAAACCTGATTCACCCCGGCGACGAATTTGCGTACCTCGCCTTCGCGGCGGATATGCAGGGCCCCTTGTTCACAGGCGATCTCCAGCCCTTTGGCGGTAAAAGAGGAGCAGAACACGACGTGGCGGGCATTCTGGGTGATATCGATAAAACCGCCCGCGCCGGGGCAGGATGCGCCGAGCCGCGTGGCGTTGACGTGGCCGTGCGGGTCCATCTCGCCGGCGCCCATAAAGGTGATATCGACCCCCGCGCCGTTGTAATAGAGCATTTGATCCTGGTGGCTTATCATCGCGCTCAGGTTACGACCGATGCCGAAATCAACGCCGCCCGCCTGCTGCCCGCCGTAGATCCCAGACTCCACGGTGATGGTGACCTGCTCGCCGAGCCGTTCTTGGTGAATGATGGCGCCAATAACGTCGTTAGGAATGCCGGTGCCGAGATTGATGACGCAGCCGGGCGTCAGATAGCGGCAGGCAATCCGCCCGATAAGCTTGCGCAGGTCGAGCGGCAGCGGCGCGTTCTGCGCGGCGGGCAGCTGGATATCGCCGCACAGCGCCGGATCGAAGTCCCAGCTGGAGGTCTGGCGGTGATCCATCTGCGGCTCTTCGCATACCACAATGGCGTCGATCAGGTTGCCGGGAACGGTGATGCTTTTCGGATGCAGCGAGCCTTTCGCCACGCGATATTTCACCTGCGCCAGCACCTTCGCCCCATAGCGTCTGGCGGCGAGAACCGCGTGCAGAACTTCCAGCTTCATCACCTCTTCATCGGTCGTGAGGTTGCCCTCTTCATCAGCATGGGTGCCGCGCACAATGACCACGTCCAGAGGAATGGCCGGGTAGAACAGATATTCGTCGCCGCGAAACGTCACGTGCTCGATCAGATCGGGCCGTTCGCGGGTGCGGGCGTTCATCCGCCCGCCTTCCATGCGCGGATCGACAAAGGTACCGAGCCCGACGGGGGAAAGCCGCCCGGTAAGCCCGGCGGCCATCGCGCTATAGAGATGGACGATCTGCCCCTGCGGCAGGCACCAGGCTTCCACTTCGTTGTTGTTGATCATCGCCATCCAGCGCGGCGCCAGGCCCCAGTGCGAGCCGATAAGCCGCGTTACCATACCCGGGTGGGCGAAGTGCTGGATGCCGCGCTGGCGATCGCTTTGCCCAGCGGCATGCAGCAGCGTCAGGTCGCGCGGTTCGCCCGCGGTCAGAAAGCGCGCTTCGATAGCGCTTAAAATGGACTCCGCCGCGCCGATAAGCGTCATCCCGACGGTGCAGACGGTGTCGCCGCTGGCGACCCGCTGGGCCGCTTGATGGGCGTCGATAAATTTGCTGCTCACTTTTTATCCTCCGTTGATAGCGTGATGATGGATTCCGCGAGGCGCGTTTTGAGCTGTTGTTTGCTCACTTTTCCGTTATGGGTGCGCGGTAAAACGCGGGTGAAAATAATGCGCGCCGGCAGCTTAAAGCGGGCGATTTTGACCTTCAGCCAGCCGAGGATCTCTTCGCTGGTCAGGTGGTGCTGGCCGTCCGGCACGATAAACGCCACCGGCTCTTCGCCATAGATCGGGCTGGGGGTCGGGATGACGGCAACTTCCCGCACTCCCCGATAGGTAGAGAGAATGTTTTCCAGCTCCAGCGAGTAAATCTTCTCTCCGCCGCGATTGATCATGTCCTTGCTGCGGTCTTTTATGTACAACCAGCCTTCATCGTCGAGATAGCCCAGGTCGCCGGTACAAAACCAGCCCTGCGCATCGCAGCTCGGGCGTCGTTCGCTGTGCTGCCAGTACTCGCGGATCACCACGTCGCCTTTTAGCCAGATATGCCCGATTTGCCCGGCGGGGAGGAGCTGCTGGCGATCGTTGCGGATCGTAATGGCGAGGCCGGGGATCGCCTGGCCCGAACTGCCGCATTTATCGCTGCCCCAGACGTCGCCCGGAAAAATCGTCGCGGGTGAGGTCGTTTCGGTGAGCCCGTAGATCGGCTGAATCGCCGTGTGCGGGAACAGGGTTTTTAACTCGTTGATCAGTCCATCGCTCAGATGGCCCGCGCCGCAGGCAATCGTGCGTAACGCGGGGAAATCGCCTGGATGACTGGCGCTCTGCTCGCGCGCCGCCTGGCAGAGAAGGATAAAGATGGTTGGCGAGCCGTGCAGAAAGGTAATGTTCTGTTCGCGCAGGGTGCCGATCACCTGCGGGGCGTTGAACCGGTGCTGCAGCCAGATGCTCGCGCCGAGGCTAATAAACAGCGCCAGCAGCGCCGACAGGCCGGTGATGTGATAGATAGGTACCGCCAGAATGGTGCTATCCGCGGCGGTGAGATTCAGTTTTTGCGTATAGGCGTCAATCGCGCAGAGCAGGTTATTGTGCGTGATAATCGCCCCTTTAGGCTCTCCGGTGGTACCGGAGGTGAACATCATCACCGCCGTATCGTCGCGGTTAACCGGGACCGGCTGGCGGGTCAGCGGTTCGGGAAGGGGGAGCGCCTGCCATTCGCTGAGCGAAACCGCGCGCGCGTCGGGGGTGTTTTTCAGCCAGTCCTGCACGGTCGCATCGAACAGCACGACCCGCGGGGCGATATGGCCCACCAGCTCCTCGCTTTCGGCCTGCTTAAGCTTCGTGCTGAAAGGCACCACTTCGATGCCCAGACCAAGCGCGGCAAAAAGGACTTCGCAAAATGCGGGATGATTCCCCCAGGCCAGCAGGATTCGGTCGCCTTTGCGCAGCGACCAGACCTGGTCAAGCTGCGCCATCGCTCGCTGTACCCGCAGGTGAAAATCGCGGTACAGATAGCGCCGATCCTCAAACGCCAGCGCCAGGGCATCCGGGCTGCGGGCGGCGCTGTGTCTCAGGGCCTGGTACAGATTCTGGAAGTCGGCGGAGGTGCTGCTCATTTGTCTCTCCTGATATTGCGTATTGACTGGAAGTAGTCTGGGGAAATTCAGGAGAGGAAATTGCCGAATGGCTCACAATAGAAAATCAACAAAACAGAAGCAATTTTGTAACATTGCACAATAGGCAGGAGAGGTCAGGTGGGGGGGCGAAAATCTGGAAGCAGGCAGGCTTTTGTAAAGCCTGAGGAAGCCCGCTTTTAGACCCGTGTTAACCGGGCCTAAAAGGGAGAAGGGGATCAGCCCGGCCGTTTAGCGTTTAAAGGCATCAAACTCGAGCCGTTCGCCATCGGGGCCGCGAATAAGCAGGAAGCGCACATTTTCTTCCTCAATCGGCCCTTCATCGAGCGGATAACCGAGCGCCGCCAGCCGCTGCTGCACCGCATCCAGGTCGCTGACTTCCAGCGCCAGATGATCGATACCGCAGCGAGGGGCGTCAAAAGGCGTTCCTTCGGGAAGCTGGTACAGCTCGAGGACGGCGCCCGCCATTTCAAGAAACGCGACTTCAATAGCGCCCTGCGGCGACGGTTTGCTAAACCGCTGCTGGCGCTGAAAGCCCAGCGGTTCATAGAAGGCTAGCGAACGCGTTAAGTCGCTGACCTGATAGCCAATATGAGCAATCGTGTTGACCAGTTCGCGCATGTTATACCCCCTTACGCACGCACCAGAAACCGTAGAAAGCGACATACACAAAGCACACAAGTGGGGCGATAAAGGCGATTTGCATATTGCCGCCGTTCATATCCGAGATAATGCCCATCACCAGCGGAATAACGGCCCCGCCGATAATCGACATCACCACGATCGAGCCTGCGGTCTGGGTATCTTTCCCCATCCCTTTGATGACCAGACCAAAGTTTGTCGGCTAGCATGGCGCCATACAGAAGCTGACCAGAATGAGCGCATAGACCGCCAGCATTGAACTGCTGAATACGGCAACCAGTAAAAGGGCGGTGGCGGCCAGGGCAAAGGTACCGAGCAGCAGCGCCGGATTCAGGCGGTTCATCAACCAGGTGGCCACCGTTTTACCCACGGCGTAAATCACCAGAGAAGCCAGCAGCCAGTAGGTTGCGGAGTGCTCGCTGGTGCCCTGCTGCACGAGCTGCACAAAGCGAATCGTGAAGCTCCATACGCCAACCTGGGCGCCGACGTACAAAAACTGCGACAGGATCCCGAGGCGAAAGCGCGGGATGGCAAACAGGCGTTTCAGCGTAGGCCCCATGCTTTCCGTCGGGAGCTGTTGCTGCTGAGAGGGCGTGCCCTTGCACGACGGGAATTTAATAAACACGAACACCAGCGCCAGCACCACCAGCACGGAGCCGATAATCAGATAGGGCCCGACCACCTGGCCGACCATCTGATGGCGCGCGGCGTCCGCGGCGGCGGCGGGCATCGCCAGCAGCTGTTCATGGCCCGGATCGTTTTCGCCGAAGACCATCACCTGGCCAATCAGCACGCCGGAAATCACGCCCAGCGAGTTGAAGGTCTGCGAAAAGTTAATGCGCTGGGTGGAGGAGTGGATCGGGCCCAGCAGGCTGGAGTAGGTGTTTGCCGAGGTTTCCAGAAAAGAGAGTCCGCAGGCGATCACCCCCAGGCAGGCGAGGAACGCGCCGTAGGTCATGATCTGCGCGGCCGGGACGAACAGGAAACAGCCGAGGGCGTACAGGCACAGCCCAATAATAATCGCCGCTTTATAGGAATAACGCTTAATCAGCGCCGCCGCAGGCAGGGCGACAAAGAAGTAGCCGAGGAAAAAAATCGACTGCACCAGCGCCGTCTGGGTATCCGTTAAATCGAAGCCCTTTTTAAACTGGGCG
>NZ_VOJB01000087.1:15756-71393 GCF_007910085.1 Klebsiella sp. ME-303
TCAAAATATCATTCAGGTTGCCCGCCATCCCCCAGAGCGCAAACAGGCAACAGACCAGTAAAAATTGCAGCCAGGGGGTGTGCGGTAAATACGCGCTGGCGTCCAGTTTTTCATTGTGGACCGCCGCTTTATCGACCTTATCCGTGATTAGCGTACTCATTGAGCTATCCTCTTAATGGTTTTTATACAGTAGGGTTTAAGCCATTTCATAATCAGAGGCGGCACGTAAAAGCCGTTCTCGTGCCTCCTGGTAATCCGGTAAAGATGATGCGCCCTGCTTTTCGACGCTGACGGCGGCGTAGGCCGCCGCAAATCGGGCCGCGCTATGCAGCGGCTCGCCGCAGGCCAGACGCGCCGCCAGCGCGCCGTTAAAGGCATCGCCCGCGCCGGTGGTATCGCGGGGATGAGAAGGAAAGCATGGAATAGGGGATTTCACGCCCTGCTCGCTCAGCAGGGCGCCCTTTGCGCCGAGGGTGATAATGACGTTGCGCGCGCCCTGAGCATGCAGCGCATCGGCGGCCTCGGCCGCGGCCGCCAGAGAGTCGACCCGGCGCCCGGTCATTAACCCGGCCTCCGTGGCGTTCGGCGTAAGCAGATCCACTTTGCTTAGAAAGGCGTGCTCAACGGGCTGCCAGGGAGCGGGATTGAGCACCACGAAGGCCCCGGCTGCTTTCGCGGCGTCAACGACCTGTTCAATGGCGGAAAGATTATTCTCCAGCTGAACCAGCACCACATCCGCGCAGCCGATAGCGGGAATGCAGCCGGCGATTTCATCATCGGTCACCGTCATATTCGCGCCGGGGTCGACGGCAATCATGTTTTCGGCATCGTTGCCGGCCACATAAATCAGCGCATTGCCGGTGGGGACCTCTTCGGCGACCAGCAGCGTCACGGCGTTAAACCCCACGCCCTTCAGATGACGACGGGCAAAATGGCCGAAGGTATCATTGCCAATCTTGCCGATATAGTGAACATTCGCCCCCGCTTTTAGCGCGGCGGTGGCCTGGTTCGCCCCTTTTCCGCCGGCGCTGGTCATGCTCCCGCAGGCCACTAACGACTCGCCCGGCACCGGAAAGCGCTCCACTCTGGCCACCATGTCGAAATTGAATGAACCAAAAACACAGACTTTTCCTGACATCATTCGCTCCTTTATACGTGCTCGGGGGAGTGCAGCGCGGCGGACAGATCGCGGGACATTTTTTCCCAGGCCTGCTCGAGCGGCATATCCGGGCGGAATAAACCGCTGCTGCCCATCACCAATACCTGCGCCCCGGCTCCCAGCAGCTCACGGTAGGTGTTGCGGTTGCATGAGCCGTCGACTTCCAGCAAGAAGTTGAGGCTGCGGCTCTCTTTTAGCTGATGAAGCTGCGCGATTTTGGCGGTCATTTCGGGAATAAACGGCTGACCGGCATAGCCCGGATCGACGGTCATCACCGTGACCTTATCGAGCAGATGCAGATAGTGCTGGATGCTCTCAACCGGCGTGGCGGGATTGAGCACCATCCCCACCTCTTTCCCCGCCTGGCGAAGCATATTGATGACCCGAAAAGCTTCGCGGCAGATGGTTTCCGGATGCAGGGAAATGGCGTCTGCTCCGGCTTCTATCAGCGCCGGGATAAACGGGGTGGGCTCTTCGACCATCAGGTGGACATCGATGGGAAGCGGCGTATAGGGCCGAATCTGCGCCACAAAGCTGGCCGATAGCGCCAGGTTTTTCACATAGTGCCCGTCCATCACGTCGACGTGCAGCCTGTCGGCTTTGCCGTTTAAAAAGTGCAGCTGTTCCGCCAGCTTCATCATGTCCATACACATGAGCGAAGGAGAAAGGTAATAACGCATAAGGCCTCTTTTATTCCGGTAGTGGCTGATTTCAGGCAAAGTCTGGCCCTGCCGCGGGAAGCAGCGTTTCGACAATGCGCGTAGTCACCGTCACGTCATGACGGCGTACTCAGGCGATCTGTAGCCCGACGTTATGCCAGGTCATCTCTTTTTCCAGCAGCGGATCGACAAACTTTTCGGTGATTAAACAGTCCAGCTCGCCCAATCCGCCGATCCGCGCGACGCCTGTTCGCCCCAGCTTGCTGCCGTCGACCAATGCCACGGTCTGACGGGCGGCCAGCATCATCTGTTTCAACAGGGCGGCGTGGGCTTCCGTACCCGCATATAAACCGCTATCGCGCTCCAGCCCCTGGCAGGAGAAAAAGAGCGTATCGACGGCGTACTCGCGCAGCGTTCGTGAGGCGGTTTCACCGAAGAATGCCTCCTCGGTCGGGGAAAAATCGCCCCCCAGTCCCACGAGATGCAACGAGCGTCTGCTCATCAGCGTTTGCAAGATGCGGATAGAGGGCGTGATAACCGTTAGCGTCATCTCCGGCATCTGCCGGGCCAAAAACCAGCTGGTGCTGCTGCCGTCCAGGACGATGGTCTGTCCCGGCTGGAGACACTGCAGCGCTTTGCGGGCAACGCGCATTTTTCCTTCGCTGTGCAGCAGCGTTCTCTGCTGAAAGCTTCCCTGGCTATCTTCGACCGGCAGGGCGGGCGACGCCGCTCGGATCGCCGGCAGCGGGTTCTCCGCCGCCAGCGCTCCGCCATGGCTCCGATTTAAAATCCCTTTCCGTTCCAGCTCGCTCAGATCGCGGCGAATCGTTTCCCTGGAGACCCGAGTCGCTTGCGCAATCTCATTCACCCGCATCACGCCGCGTTGGCCCAGCAGTTCAACAATCAAACGATGACGTTCCAGCGGCAACATAGCTTTCTCCTGAAGTACATAATCAGATTACCTTTCCCTTGCGTAGGGCGTTGAGACCTCCGGAATATCCGGCGAAGGCGACCGTTTTGTCGCCGGTCAATGTGACAGCGTACGCATTTTGGCGTCATATCCGGCAGCGGTTTCGCTCTCTCGCCCTTTATTCAGGCATAAACAAAAACAAACAAAAATAAATGCAATATTGCCTTTGCGCCCGTTTATGCCCGTTTACGCCCGTTCATCAAGGGCATCGCTCATTTCCCATCTGCTAATTAAAAGCAAATGAAAATAAAAAAATGCTAATTTGATCACGTTATTTTCATTTGGTGCGTTTTTAAATGGATTTAAGCCGATTAAGAGCATTAAATGAAAGCAACTAAAAACAAAGAGCAGGATAAAACCATGAATGAAACAACCCGACGTTTTGCACGTTTAGTCGACCTGAGCGCAGTCCAGGCCACCAGTACCGAAGCGGACGTTCGCGCCTGCGCCGAGCTGGCAGCCCGATACAACATTATTTCCGTCCACGTTCTGCCCTGCTGGACGCGTTTTCTCAGTACGTTGCTGCCGCAGCAGGGGACGGGAGAGGTGATGATTGGCGGGCCGGTCGGCTTTCCCGGCGGCGGGCATGCGACTGACACCAAGGTTCAGGAAGTGCGGCAGCTGATTGCCGATGGCGCCCGCGAAGTGGATATGGTGGTGAATATCGGCAAAGTGTTATCCGGCGATTATGACTATGTGCGCGAAGATTTGCGCCGCGTGGTGGACGCCGCCGCGCCGGTACCGGCGAAGGTGATCCTCGAAACGCACTATCTCAATGAGGAGCAGATCCGCCGCGTGTGCGATATCGCCGTAGAGGTGGGGATGAAGTGGGTCAAAACCTCCACCGGCTGGGCGCCGACCGGCGCGACGGTGGAAAAAGTCAGCATTATTGCCGACCAGCTTAAAGGGCGAATCGATATCAAAGGCGCCGGGGGGATTCGCGATCTGGCAACGGTGCGCGCCCTGTACCAGCTTGGCGTCCGCCGCTTTGGCATGAGCCATGGCGCGGTCACAAAGGTGCTGGCTGAACTGGAGCAGCACCCGGAACGCTTTCCCGAGCTGAACGCCGATTAAACTGAGAGACCGCGGGCCTGATGGCCCGCCTTAAGACGTCACCGGAGTCAGTGATGAAAGATAAAATACTCACGATTGATGTTGGCACTGGCAGTACCCGCGCCGCTCTTTTGCGCGTTGACGGCACGATGGTCGGCTTTGCGCAAAGAGAGTATGAACAGACCACGCCGCGTGCGGGTTGGTCAGAACAGGCCCCGTCTTTATGGTGGCAGGCCGCCTGCGACTGCATACGCGAGGTGCTTTACCGCTATCCTGAAACGGCTGCGCAGATTGCGGTTATTGGCGCCTGCGGGCAGATGCACGGCACCGTCCTGCTGGACGATCGCGGCGAGCTGGTGGAGGACAGGGCGCTGCTGTGGAATGACAAGCGCAGCCAGCCGCAGGTGGAAGCTTTTACCGCGCGCGAAGGGCGGGAAACGTGGCTGGCGCATTTAAATAATCCGCCCGCGGCGGCCTGGCCCGCTTTCAAATTAGCCTGGTGGCGTGAACATCATCCGGAGCGCTGGCCAAAGCTCGCCAAGGTGTTGATGCCGAAGGACTATATTAATTTCATGCTGACCGGCGCCCTGGCGACCGACTATAGCGAGGCGTCCTGCTATTTCCTGATGGACAGCGAAACCCGCGCCTGGTCTTCGCAAGCCTGCGAAACGTTTGGCCTGCGGGTCGATCAGCTACCGGACCTCAAACTTTCCAGCGACATTATCGGCCAGGTAACCCCACGCGCCGCCGGCCTGACGGGCCTGCCGCCAGGGATCCCGGTGGTTGCCGGTACGTCGGACATGGCGGCCTCTCTGCTGGGCTCGGGAGTATATGAGCCGGGGATGGCGTCCGACTCCACCGGCACGTCGACGCTGATCACCGTAGTGTCGCCGCGGCCGTTACGCCACCCGCTGGTCAATAACCTTCATCTGGCTAACGCGGCCTGGGGCGGATTTACGATTCTCGACGCCGGCGGCGATGCCGTCCGCTGGGCGCGGCTGGCGCTTGCCGATAACCAGATTACCCACCCGCAGCTTTTGCAGGAAGCTGCGGCGGTGCCGGCCGGTGCGGAAGGGCTGCTCTTTCTTCCCTATCTGACGGGAGAGCGTCTGGCCGAACACACGAACTCGCGGGCGCAGTTCTTCGGCCTGCAGCGCAAGCATCGCCGCGGTCATTTATTCCGCGCGGTCCTGGAAGGGGTGGCCTTTGCGTCCTGGCGCAATCTGCGCCAGCTGCAGGCGTGCGGGCAATATCCGCAACAAATGATCGCTTCCGGCGGCGGCGCGCGCAGCCCGCTGTGGCTTGAAATCAAAGCCGCGGCGTACAATCTTCCGATATTATCTACGCGCAATCAGGAGAATGGCGTCACCGGATGCGGTATTATCGCCGGGGTTGGCGCGGGGTTGTACGCGGATTTTGCCAGCGGCGTGAGGCAGACGGTGCAGTTCGATAAGCTGATTTCGCCGGATCCCCGTCTGCGGGATTATTACCACGCCTGCAGCGAGCTTTTTGATACGCTCTACCGGCAATCCGCCGCCTTATACGACAGGCTGGATGCCCTGAGCGCAGGACCCGACTGATAAGCAACGGTAAGCCAGCGCCGCGTCGCGCGTAACGTGCCGTAAATAAGAGAGAGGCAGAATGTTTGCAGAAGAAAGACAGGAGAAGTTGCTCAGTATTCTCAGGGAAAAACGCAAAGTGGCTGTTTCTGAGATGTGTGACGTCTTTAATGTATCTGGCGCCACCATTCGTGCCGATCTCCGCCAGCTGGAAGAGGAGGGACTGCTGACCCGTACCCACGGCGGCGCCGTTCTTCGCACGCGGGCGAGCTTTGAACAGGCGTCGGATGCGCGTGAAATTGTCAACCTCAGCGCGAAAGAGCGGATCGGCCAGCGCGCGGCGGCGCTGGTTGAGGATGGCGACATTATCGTGCTGGATACCGGCACGACGACCCTGCATATCGCGCGCAATATTCGCGACCGACAAAACGTCACGGTGGTCACCAACGATTACCAAATCGCCCGCGAGCTGGAAGCCAGCCCCTCTATTCAAACCATTCTGCTGGGCGGGATCGTGAAGAAGGGATACCACTGCGTGGTGGCGATCAACGGACGCTCCATTCTTGATACCCTGAACGTCGATAAAGCGTTTATGGGCGCCAATTCGCTGTCGCTGAAACACGGCGCCTGCGTGGCCGATATCATGCTGGCAGAAACGAAACGCGGCATGGTTGAACACGCCAGCCAGGTGATTATCGTCTGCGACTACAGCAAACTGAATAATACCTCGCTTGCCCAGTTTACCGCCGCGGATCGTATTGATACCGTGGTGGTCGATCGTCTGCCCGATGACGTTCAGGCGTATCGTAATGCCGGCATTCAGGTGATCTCCCTGGATGAAGAGGCGCACCTCTAGCGTTCTGTTCCGGCAGCGGCGCACCGATCCGGAGTACTACGGTAAAGGGCTCGGTATTGCGCCGCGTATCAACCCGGCGCTGGAGAAAGTGACGGCTTCTCCCGAATATAGCGCAATTAAAGCGCGCTGGATTAAAGCGTCGTTGATAGTGGCGTACAGGAAAGATACCCCCCTGAAGGGTATAGCCCCTCAAACGTTCCTCTATGCCATTAGGGATCATCGGCTTATCCGTCAACGAACAAACGGGTCGCTGGTTTCCCTCATTTTTAAAATTTTTCAATACATTATGCGCGTAGCTAATATAATTCTTAGTACCCGCACATTTAAAATGTAACGCGAAACTTCTGAAAAACATGTCCAATGAAATAAAAAGTGGATTTTATTTCAATCTTTATGTCAGAATCGCGTTATGACAGTAAAAACCATATTTTATATATTGTCATTATGCAAGCCATAATGAGCGGATACTACCGAACGCTACAGAAATAACATTCTGAGGCGTTGTCTGATTATTCGCATGGAGAATTATCGTGATGCTATCCTGTCTTAAAAACCTCGCTGGTGATTATATAGGATATAAATCATATGGCAGGAAGAATAAATGAGTTCGATGACAAATAGCCTGGAAAGATTAAGGAAGGAAAAGGAGAAAATAAAGCGACAGCGGCGTGAGTTTAAAATAAAATTCGTGTGCTTATATGTCTCAATATTGTCACATCTAAAAGCAAATCCTGATAATAAAGTTACCAAGGGTTCTTTTGGCGATGCCAAAAAAATCACCGTGGCAAACGATGGTTTCTTTTTTGATATTAGTTTCAAATATGACTACGCAAGAAATAAAGTGCGGATTATTGTATCTGAAGAAAGCCTGTCGCTGAAAGTCAGGCTCACCCTGCGGCTGACGGCATCAAAAGCGAAATGGCGCATTGTAAAAATATCGCATAAAAAGTTTAAGTATATTTTTAGAGTCATGAAGCCACAGCTGATTGAGGAGCTTATCGTCTTTTTGATCCGCTATCTGTAGATATCTCCTCTCCGTCAATGGGCCAATGAGCCGGGATGCTCGCTTCGATCGTTCTTCCGGCTGCAGGTTGGAATATTCCCTGCCGCGAGTTCCCCCTGGTTTGAGTCGTTGAGAATGTCATTAAACGGCATTACTCAATAAAGCCCCCATTAATGCTGTTTTTTCCCGCTTTTACCCCTTTTATCGCCCGGGGTTTCTGGCGGGATGAAGTTGCCAGGGTGATTTCTTAACTCACTGTAAATAAATGAAAAAGTATCATTTTTGTCATGAATGCCTCTGTCAATCACATTTCCTCTCTCGCCAACTTTAAATCTGTAAAAGTAGACGTTTGTCGACTTTTCATCTAAAAAGTTGGGGGAAGGGACTAGACAGGACCATTATTAGGTTATCAAATGGTTAAATTACGTCACATTAAATGTGAATGATTGGCCTTGTGTATAAAAGGCCAACACGCTTTCCGCTGCGTTAAAGCGCTGCGGACATCTTTGGGAGAAGTTATGCATTCCTCTGTTAATAAAAATGAAACTCGGACCTTTTTTGGTCATCCTTACCCCCTCGGTTCGCTGTTTTTCACCGAAATGTGGGAACGGTTCTCGTTTTACGGTATTCGACCATTACTGATCCTGTTTATGGCGGCCACCGTCTATGACGGCGGGATGGGGCTGGCGCGCGAGAACGCGTCGGCCATTGTCGGGATCTTTGCCGGGACCATGTATCTTGCCGCGCTGCCCGGCGGCTGGCTGGCGGATAACTGGCTCGGGCAACAAAAGGCGGTCTGGTACGGCTCGATTCTGATCGCCCTCGGCCATCTCTCCATCGCGCTGTCGGCGGTGATGGGGGATAGCCTGTTCTTTATCGGCCTGATGTTTATCGTGCTCGGTTCCGGCCTGTTCAAAACCTGTATTTCGGTGATGGTCGGTACGCTGTACAAGAAAGGCGATGCGCGCCGCGACGGCGGCTTCTCGCTGTTCTATATGGGCATCAACATGGGGTCGTTTATCGCCCCGCTGATCTCCGGCTGGCTGATTAAATCTCACGGCTGGCACTGGGGCTTCGGCATCGGCGGTATCGGGATGCTGGTGGCGCTGATTATCTTCCGCGTCTTTGCCGTTCCGGCGATGAAACGCTACGACAGCGAAGTCGGCCTCGACTCCACCTGGAACAGCCCGGTAGTGAAACGAAACGGCGTCGGCGCATGGCTGCTGGCGCTGACGGTCGGCGTGGCGGTTATCATCGCGTTGATTGCCCAGGGCGTTATCGTGATTAACCCGGTGGCGGTCGCCAGCGTGCTGGTCTACGTGATTGCGGCGTCGGTGGTGCTCTATTTTATCTACCTGTTCGTCTTCGCCGGACTGAGCCGCAAAGAGCGCGCCCGCCTGCTGGTATGCTTTATCCTGCTCATCTCCGCCGCTTTTTTCTGGTCGGCGTTTGAGCAGAAACCGACCTCGTTTAACCTGTTCGCTAACGACTATACCAACCGTATGCTCGGCTCCTTCGAGATCCCGGCGGTGTGGTTCCAGTCGATCAACGCCCTGTTTATTATTTTGCTGGCGCCGGTATTCAGCTGGGCATGGCCTGCGCTGGCGCGCAAAAACGTCCGTCCGAGCAGCATCACTAAGTTTGTTATCGGTATTTTATGCGCGGCGGCGGGCTTTGGCCTGATGATGCTGGCGGCGCAAAACGTCCTGAGCAACAACGGCGCGGGCGTTTCGCCGATGTGGCTGGTGGGCAGTATTCTGATGCTGACGCTGGGGGAGCTGTGCCTTAGCCCGATTGGCCTGGCGACCATGACCCTGCTGGCGCCGGAAAGAATGCGCGGCCAGATGATGGGGCTGTGGTTCTGCGCCAGCGCCCTGGGTAACCTGGCGGCGGGCCTGATTGGCGGCCACGTGAAGGCCGATCAGCTGGATATGCTGCCTGACCTGTTCGCACGCTGCTCCATTGCGCTGCTGATCTGCGCCGCGGTGCTGTGCCTGCTGATTGTTCCGGTTCGCCGGATGCTGGAAAACACCCGCAGCGACAAGCCGCAGGAGCCCGCGGCTAACGCGTAATCCCGCAAAAACCCGGCGCGTTCTGCGCCGGGTTTATCCCTTAACGGTAAACAATACCGCCATCGATCAGAATCGACTGACCGGTAACATAATCGGAGTCCGGGCCTGCCAGATAAGAGACCAGGCTTGCCACATCGTCCGGCGTTTCGGCGCGGCCAAGGGCGATACCTTCCACGTATTTTTTATAGGTTTCGCCCACCGGCGCACCGGTAATGTCGGCGAAGCGCTTATCGATCTCGGTCCACATTCCGGTTCCCACAATCCCCGGACAGTAGGCGTTAACCGTGATGCCGCGGCTGGCGTACTCTTTCGCCGCTGCCTGCGTCAGGGCGCGTACGGCAAATTTGGTGGCGGAATAGACGCCCAGCAGCGCGAAACCATCATGACCGGCGATAGAGCAGGCGTTGATGATTTTCCCTTTCTGCTGACGATCGATGAATTTTTTCGCCGCCGCCTGAATGCCCCACAGGGTTCCCTGAACGTTGATGCGCATGATGCGGTCCACTTCTTCAGGCGTCACATCGGCCAGCGCCTGAACCTGGGCAATCCCGGCGTTGTTCACGATAATATCAAAGCCGCCGAGCTGTTTTTCCGCTTCATCAATGGCGGCGTACACCTGCGCGCGGTCGGCGATGTTAGCGACGAAGGTGGCCGCTTTGCGCCCCAGCGCTTCCACTTCGGCGGCGACGGCGGCAATCCCTTCCGGGTTCACGTCGACCAGCATCAGCGACGCGCCGTCTTTAGCCAGACGCAACGCGATACCGCGACCAATGCCCTGACCGGCGCCGGTCACCAGCGCAACTTTATTTTCGATAGCCATGTCTGTACTCACCTTGTACTGATTAATAAACCAGGGAGGCCCGCGGCCGATGTCGTCGTAGCCGCTGCGGCGAATGGCACTACTCTATCGGGCGCAATAAGCGTGGCCTACCCCCCTGATGGGGGGGATAATGAGCGTACGGACTGGATTTAAGGAGTAATCGCGGTATGGCTTTTTTACCCTCGGCGGATGATTCACTGACAGCGTTTGTTCATCAGGAACCTTTACGTTTCACCGGGACGCTGCCGCTTATTTCCACGCGCTTTACGCCGCCCCGTACGCCGGAAAGCCTGCTGTCGCGGGAGCGCCTGCTGCAGCGCCTCGACGGCGCCGTCTCCCGCCGTTTAACCCTGCTGCGCGCGCCCGCCGGGTTTGGCAAAACCACCCTGCTGGCGCAGTGGTACCGGCACCGCCTTCGACAAGGGGATGCGCTGGCCTGGCTGAGCCTTGAAGAGGACGACAACGCGCCGCTGCTGTTTATGCGCTATCTACAGGAGGCGCTGCGGCCGCTGTGGCAGGGGTGGAGCCCGTCGTTTCTGCATCTGTTACAAGGTGAGCTTCCGGCCGAGCTCCCCCTGTTCTTTGCTGAGCTCGTTAATCAGCTTAATCAGTGCCCGCACCCGCTGTACCTGATCCTCGACGACTATCAGTGCATCAGCGACCCGGCGATTCATCAGGGAATGAGCTGGCTGCTGCACCATGCGCCGCCGGCGCTGCATCTGCTTATCGGTAGCCGTAGTCAGGCGCCTTTAGCCCTGAGCCGTCTGCATATGCAGGACCAGCTGCTGGAGGTCTATGATCCGGAGCTGCGCTTTAACCCCAGCGAAGCCCGCGCTTATTTCGCTGGCGCGTCGGGGCTGGATCCGCAGGCGATCCCCCGGCTTATCGCGCTCACACAAGGGTGGGTCGCGGGAATGAAAATGGCCGCGCTCTCCCCGGACGCGTCTACGGCGATGGGCCTCGGCGCCGGCTCGCGGTCAATCTCCCGCTATCTGGATGAAGTGATTTTCGCGCCGCTGCCGCCCGAAGTATTCGACTTCCTGCTGCATACCTCCGTGCTTAATCGCCTGCATCCGGATCTGTGCGATGCCGTCTGCGGCCGCCATAACGGCGGCGAGATGCTGAGGTGGATAGCGCAGCACAATCTGTTTCTTTCCGCGCTGGACGACAGCGGCCGCTGGTTTCGCTATCACCCGCTGATGCGCGACGCGCTGCTGCATCGCCTGCGCCACGGCGGGGATATTGATATTCGCCAGCTGCACGATCGCGCCAGCGCCTGGTTCGCCTCGCAGCAGCTGTGGGCCGAGGCGATACGCCATGCGCTGGCCGCCGGAAAATCGGCGGCCAGGGATGCGGAAGCGGGCGCGCAGTCTCTGGCGGAGGAGGGGGATATCGATACCCTGGTGCAGTGGATACGCTACCTGCCAGCCAATCTCGACCCGTCGCGCATCGAGCTTCAGCTTAATCTGGCCTGGGCGTTAGCCCACCGCTTCCGGTTTAGCGACGCTCGCCAGCTGCTCGACGCCATTGAGACGCAATCGGCGGCGCATGGCGGGGCGCTGGCCCACAGCTCGTGGGTGAAGCTGCGGGTCGTTCGCGCGATCTGCGAAGCCTTTGCCGACAATATTGCCCGCAGTATCGCTATTGTCGAACCGCTGCTGCGCGAGGTGCCCTGCGGCGATATCTGGGTTGATGGCCTGGTGTGCAACATCCTCAGCTACTGCCATCTGGCGGACTCCCGGCCGCAGCAGGCGCTGGAGGTGCAGCAGCGGGTATCCGGCGTCAGCGTTGCTAACCGCAACCTGTTCGTGACGGTCTACCGGGCCTTTGTCATGGCGCAGAGCTATTTGCGCCAGGGGAATCTCGCCGAAGCGGAACGTCAGGCCGCGGGGGCGCTGCGCTATGCGGAGCAGCATACCGGCGAGAACGCCAGCAGCGGCGCTACCCTGGCGCCCATTCTCGCCGAGATCGCCTGGGAGCAGGGGAAGGGCGAGCAGGCGCAAAGCCTGCTGGTTCCGCGTCTGGAGACCATCGACAACTTCTGTCCGCCCGACGGCCTTAGCCGCGGCTATATCATCCTGGCCCGTCAGGCCCGTGAAATGGGGAGACTGGCGGAAGCCGAATCACTATTACTGCATGCCGAAGGGCTGGCGGCCCAGCGCGGCTGGCTGCGGGCGCAGGCTCCGCTGCTGGCGGAGCGGATTGCCGTTGCCCTTCACGCGGGCGACAAACTGGCCGCCGACGCGCTGCTGCTTCGCCTGCAGACCCTTAGCCAGACGGAGGCTGCCGGCGGATATATCGCGCTCAGCCAGAGCCGTCTCCTTATCGCCGCCGGCGAACCGCAGGCCGCCGCCCGGCTGTTGGATACGCTGGCCGGCGTGCGGGAAACCAGCGGCGAGTGGCTGTTCGCCGTGCGTTTGCGGCTCAAACAGGCGCTTGCCCTCTGGCGTGCCGGCGAGCGGGAGCAGGCGATGGCTGTCTGCCGACCGGCGCTTGCGCGCGCGCTGCGTCAGGGGCTGTGGCGCAGCCTGCTGGAGGGGAGGGAAGAGATGGCTGCGCTGCTGGCGGAGATGCACAAGCGCGGCGCGGCGGATGATGCGCTGACCGCCGATATCGTCGCTTTGCTGTCCCGCTTCGCCGCCGCCGGGATCGTGATTGATACGGCGCGTCCGCAGCCGCCCGCGCTGCGCCTGACTGAACGGGAGCAGCAGACCCTGCGTTTGATTGCCAGCGGCCATTCCAACAAGGGCGTCGCGCGCGAGCTGGGCATTTCGGCGGAAACCGTCAAATGGCACCTTAAGCAGCTGTATGAAAAGCTGCAGGTGAAGGGGCGCATCCAGGCGGTAAACCAGGCGCGCGAATGGCGCCTGTTAAGCTAGCGCGATGGGGCGTTCTCGCTCTGCGCCGGGCCGCGATAATCGCCGCCCAGCGCTTTAATCAAGGTGATATCGGTACTGAGCCGCTGGGCCTGGATATCCAGCAGCAAAAGCTGCTGCGCGATGGCCGGGCGACGCGCCTCCTGCGCCGCATAGTAGCTGACCAGCCCGCGCTGATGGTGCGCGCTGGCGCTGCGGGTGGTCACCATCGCCGCCGTCACTTTCTGCTGCTGCAGGGCGGCCTGCTGGTTCAAATCGTTCAGCTGGCTCGAGCTAATCGCCACGTCGCGCACCGCGTCCAGCACCGCCTGGTTGTACTGCTTAATCAAAATATTGCTCGCCGTACGCGTCGATTTCAGGTTGGCGTTTAAGCGCCCGCCGTCAAACAGCGGTAAATAGAGCCCCGGCAGTATATTGATCTGCTGGAATGAGGACTTAAACAGATCGCCGACGCTCAGCGCGTTGTAGCCCCAGAAGGCCTTGATATCAAAGTGCGGGTAAAAGGCCGCTTTTGCCGCGTCCACCTGGCTCATGGAAGCGCTAACGTAGCCGCGCAGCGCCTGCAGGTCCGGGCGGCGGGCCAGCAGCTCAAACGAGAGCGAGTCCGGGAGCGTTTCCTGCAGCGTCGGCAGCGCCACGGGGTGAATCTCCGGCATGCTATGCGCATCGGCGCCGATCAGCGCCCGCAGGGTTTCCCGGTACTGCGTCAGCGTCCCCTGCGCCGTAATCACCTGCTGCTGCGCCGCCAGCAGCTCCGCCTGGGCATTGGCGACATCGACGCTATCCTCGACGCCGCGCGCGGTACGATGCTCGTGCGCCTGCACCGAGAGGCGGGCGATAGCCTCCAGCTGGTTGAGTAATTCGATTTTCTGAAAAGTTGCCTGCATCGCGAAATAGAGCTGAGCCACGCTGCTGGCGAGATCCAGCTCGATACCGGCGGTCTCCGCCTGGCGGGCATTCTTTTCGCCAATCGCGGCGGCGACGCGGGCGCGGTCGGCGCCCCATAAATCGATATTCAGCGTCGCTCCGACGCCGACCGTATTCAGCGTGTACCAGGGGCCGTTTTTATCCACCGGCAGGGAGAAGGAGTAGGGCCAGGTAAACTGTTTATTGGTCACCCGCAGGCGGTTTTGCGCCGCCACGGCGGTGGCCTGAATGCCCATTGCCGACTGCGCCAGCTCAACCGTGGACTGCGATTGCGAAATACGCAGCCGCGCCGCCTGCATAGTAGGAGAGTTCTGCAGCGCGCGATTAACCAGCATATTGAGCTGGGGATCCTGATAGCTTTCCCACCACCGCGCCGTCGGCCAGCCGCTGTTCGCCAGGTGGATCACCTTCGCCAGCTCGGCCTGCTGCGGGTTGACCAGCGGTACCTGGCCAGGATCGTCCTGAATTAACGCGCAGCCGGCTAATTGCGTGAGGGCGAAGGCAAGCGCCAGGGAGCGCCAGACGCGCGGAAGAGGAGTGGTTTTCGTCATGATCGGGTTGCCTGTCGCGGAATAACGGAAGACGCAAGCGGCCACGTGGGCAGCGCGGCCAGCGCATTGACCAGCGGCGCGCCGAACGGATTCGCCGGATCCGGCTGCGGCGCCTGAACGCGCTCAACGGTATTTTGCTGCGCATCGATATCGCTGGCGTAGGCTTCAAGCCGCCGGGCGCAGCGGGCTAAAAAAGTATCTTCCGGCGCGGCGTAGAGGCGATAGCCTTCGCTGAGGCGCAGGATCTCCTCTGCCTGACGAAAGGTTGCCCGCGCCGGCCAGCTTTTGGCTTCCGGCCACGGGTGCGCATAGGTTCCCAGCGGCTCGGCGGCCACCCGGTTGATTAAGGTTTCGCTCTCGGTCAGCGCGGCAAACAGCGGTACCTGCTGAACTTCATCGTCGCGGGCGGCGAGGGTTTGCGCCAGCTGGCGATACAGCTGGGCCAGACGCGCTTTCAGCTGCGGCGCTTCGCTATCGGGCCATAAATAGAGATGAACAATGGAGGAAACCAGCACGCCGAGCAGGATGCCGATAACCCGGTCGCGCAGCTCGGTAAGGTTGCTGAGCGGACCAAACCAGCTCAGGAACGCCAGCGCGAAGGTAAAGCCTATCTGAATGCCGGCGTAGGCGATGCGCTCCGATCCCGCCGCAATCCACGCCGCCAGCGCGAAGACCGGCAGGGTCATCGCCAGCAGGCCGCTCAGCGAATCGGTCCAGGGCTGCACAAAGACGATCAGAAGCAGCGCAATCAGCGTGGCCAGCAGCGCGCCGCCGATGCGTAGCCACGTTTTCTGCATGGTGGCGCCCAGGCCCGGCTGGGCGACGATCACGCAGCTCAGCATGATGGTGTGGATGCCCTGCCAGTCGGCGGCGGTGTAAAAAACGTAGCACAGCAGCGTCGCCAGCAGCGTTTTCAGGGCAAAGTGCAGATAGGCCGGATTGGACCACGCGTCCGGCAAAAGCAGCGGCGCTTTTTCCACTTCGCCCTGCGGCAGCGGGATGGTTTCGCCGCGCGCCAGCCGCGCCAGAACCTCGGCGATCTCCTGCAAAATGGCGCTGTTGGCGCCGTCGCGCGGGACAATCAGCGGCTGGACCTCCGCCGCCGCGGGCAGATTATCCGCCAGCGCGTTAAGCTGGCTGGCTATCCGCCGACGCGCATCGGGATGGTCGTCGCCCGGCAGGAGCAGCGCCGTCAAATGAGAGCAGCTCAGCGCGGCGGCCATCAGCGACTGCCAGGCCTGCGGGCTGGCGGCAATCTCCGGCGTGGCGCGTGCGGCCTGCTGATACAGGGACCGCAGTTGGTTAAACTGCCCGGCAATCTCGGTAACGGTGGGCGGCGGCGTGCCATCGTCCGGCTGGCTCAGGCGCCGCGCCGTCTGGCGGAGCATCACCACCAGCCGGGCTTTAAACTGATAGCCGGGAAAGGCCTGCTGGAAACAGGCGTTGACCAGCAGGGTCACCAGAATCGCGGTGTTGATCGCCACCCATAGCCACAGCAGCAGGCGCACCAGAATTTCGCTCTGGCTGGTCATCGACGGGAAGGTCTGGGCGTAGATGACCGCCAGCGCCACCACGAAAAACGCCAGCCCGAGCTTGCCGAGCACCCGCATCAGGTAAATGGCGCAGAAGAACAGGATCACCGAGGCGACCAGGCGGATCAGCGGATAGTCATAGGTCCATTTGATAATCAGCAGCACGCCGCCCAGCGCGACGCTGACGGTCACCACGAAAACCACGCTTACCAGTTTGATCATCAGGACGTTCGGCTGGCTGACGTAAAACACCACGATCAGCGCGACGGCGAGGAAGGGAATATGCAGCGTCATAAACAGCACAATCAGCACCGCGCAGCTGAGCGTCAGGCGCAGGGTGTAGTTCGCCCGCCCCGGCGCATCGCGGAGTTCCCGGGTCAGAAAGGGCCACAAGCTCTGCATGCCGTCTCCTTATTGCGGCTGCAGAACGGCGCTGGCGGAGGCGCCCATACGAAACAGGTTCGGGTCGGGGTCTTTAACGGCGATTTTGACCGGGAAGCGCTGGGAGACGTGGACCCAGTTGATACTCTTCTGGATCACCGGCAGGCCTTCAATCACGCTGCCGCCGTCGGGCAGAACGCCGGTGCCGACCGAGTCGACTACGCCCTCGAAGGCGCGACTGTGGTTGGTCATCACGGTGATTCTGGCCGGAACGCCGGGCCGCACGTTTTTTAAATCGGTTTCGCGGAAGTTCGCCACCACGTACCAGTGGTCGTCATCAAGCAGGGTAAAGACCGGCTTCAGGGCCGAGGCGTACTGGCCGATCGTGGTTTTCAGCGCCACCACCACGCCGTTAAACGGCGCGCGGACTTCGGTAAATTCGAGGTGCAGCTCGGCCAGCGCAATTTGCGCGAGGATGCCCGCCCGCTGCGCCACCATGGCATCGACGCCGGTCACGGCGGCGGAAGCCTGTTTGGCCTGCAGCAGGGTGGCTTCCAGCTCGGCGCGCGCCGCTTTTTCTGCCGTTCGCGCCTGATCAAGATCCTCCTGGGAGGCAAACCCTTGCGGTACCAGCGGCTCAAGGCGAATGCGTGAAGAGGTGGTCTGCTTAACCAGCGCCTTAGCCCGTTCAACGGCGGCGCTGACCGACTGCGCGTTATATTCCTGCGCTTTAATCGTGCGCTGGGTCAGCATAATCTGCGCATCAAGCGTGGTCAGCCGCGCTTTGGCATCATCAAGCATCGCCTGGTAGGGGCGCGGGTCGATGCGGAACAGCAGGTCGCCTTTTTTTACCCGCTGATTGTCGCGAATCGGCATCTCGACTATCCGCCCGCTCACTTCCGGCACCACGTCGATGGTGTCGGCATAGACATAGGCATCGTTGGTTTCCGGCGAGGTTTGCAGCTGCCAGATAACCAGAATCAGCGCCACGATAGCGGCGAGAACGAGCGCCAGCAGGGGCCATTTTTTGCGGATAACGCTTGAGCGGGATGAGGTCATAGGTATCTAGTTTACGAAGAGCAGGAACCACAGAATCGTGGCGAACAGGAACATCAGCGCCAGATAGCTGAAGACCAGCGGAGAAAATCGCGACTGCCATCCTTTACGCACAATCAGGATATGGCAGGGAATAAGTAACAGCGCGGCGCCTGTTAAGCAGAAAAACCAGCCCGGGAATGCGGCGCCTAATACCGGAATCGCCGGGGATAATGAGCAGCCGGAGAGCGTAAATAGCAAGAATAAGAGCGTAGGGCGCGGCAGCTTTACAATGCGATTCAAGACTGAATACCTGAGTGCTCGGGTTAAGGTGAAATGAGTGTAATCTCCCTACCGGGGAAATAAAAGATAGATATAACCGAAGCGTCTGTATTTCATCGATAAACAGAACATTTTCTTTGGATAACGAGTGCATAGAAAATCATTCATTCTGCATTAATGGCGTGAGGCCGCTGGAATATAAATTTCGCCCGTCGCCGATAGTCAGCGGTTGTTGGCAGGGCTATGCTTAGAGCCAAAGCTAAAAAATAGTCAGGACTGAGGCAATGTCATGGATAAAGAACTACTGGAAGCGGGCTATCGCGCCTATACCGGCGAGAAAATCGACGTCTACTTTAACACCGATATCTGTCAGCACTCGGGTAACTGCGTGCGCGGTAGCGCGAAGCTTTTCAACCTGAAACGCAAACCGTGGATCGTCCCGGATGAAGTGGACGTGGCCACGGTGGTTAAGGTTATTGATACCTGCCCGAGCGGCGCACTAAAGTATCGCCAAAAATAAGCGAGGAAATGATGGAAATACTGGAAGGTCATAACAAGTTTTACGTCAATGACGCCGACGGGAAGCAGGTGGCGGAAATTGTTTTTGTGCCCACGGGCGAGCACCTCAGCATTATTGAACACACCGACGTCGACCCCAGCCTGAAAGGCCAGGGGGTGGGAAAAAAGCTGGTGGCGAAAGTGGTGGAAAAAATGCGCGGTGAGCAGCGTAAAATTATTCCGCTGTGCCCGTTTGCCAAACATGAATTTGATAATACTCGCGAGTACGACGATATTCGCGCCTGAATAAATGCGCCAGCATGCTGGCGCAACCACGTTTAATAAGGCAACGGTGAATTTAATGCCACTGAGTCGCTGCCTGAACGGATAGCCGTTAAATTGCGAACGTTCCCCGCCCCCTACCTCAGCTGCTCCAGAAACAGCAGGGCGGCTATGGCGACCATTATCACCCCGGAAGCGATGCTGACCTTTTGCGCGATTTGGGGCCGGGTCGCTAACAGCGCTTTGGCGCCGTAGCCGACAAGTAAATAGACCAGCGTGCAGGTTACCAGATGAATACCGCCTAGCGCCGACATCTGCTGGGCTAGCGACCAGCTTCCCCGTGGGTCGGTAAACTGCGGCAGCAGGGCCAGAAACAGAAGAAAGACTTTTGGATTCAGGCCGCTAATGCATAACCCCTTAATCGCCCAGCGATTCCAGCTGCCCGCGCTGTGCTGCTGTGCACCTGGCGTTGGCGGATGGCGCAAAATAGCGATCCCCAGCCACATCAGATAGCCTGCGCCCAGCAGCGTGAGCGTCGACAGCGCCAGCGGATGATTGGCGATTAACACGCCGATTCCGGCGACGACGATCAGCGTGGCCAGCAGGTGGCCAGACATGAGCCCGGCGACGGCGGGTATCACGCGCCGTCCGTTGATCCCCGCGCTGATGGTATAGGCCCAGTCAGCGCCCGGCGTGATGATCAGCAGAAAGGAGACCAGCCAAAAGCTGGCGATAAAGCTCATTTCCATGGACGGCCCGCCTCTGCGTGCTGACAACAATTTTCCATCATTTTCCCTCGTTAAGCGGCGGTTGTTTGAGGGAAAGAATATCGAGTTTATTGCGCAATGAGCTTTTAATGTTATGCTTTAAGGCGTTCTTCTGAGGGAAAATCTTCTAAATGGATAGCATCGATCGAAAAATTCTTGCTGAGCTACAGGCTGACGGGCGGCTGTCGATAACCGAGCTGGCCGAGCGGGTGAATCTTAGCCTTTCGCCCTGTCATCGACGGCTGCGGACGCTGGAGCAGGAAGGCGTGATTACCGGCTATCGGGCCAATCTGGATCCGGCCAAAATGGGCTTTAACTTTTTGGCGATCGTCTTCGCGACGCTAAAAGAGGGCGATAAGAAAGCGGTAAGCGCGTTTGAGGAGGCGGTGGAAGAGATACCGCAAATCGTGCTGGCGCAGCGCCTGTTTGGCGATCCGGACTACCTGATGCACGTGGTAACCCGCGATCTCCCGGCGTTCCAGAAGCTGTATGATGACAAACTCTCGGCAATGCCCGGCGTGCAGCACCTGCGGTCGACGCTGGTGATGAAAACGGTTGTGCAGGATCGCCCGTTTCCGCTCGGTAAGGGGTGATTATGCCACTCTGCGCTCAGCTCCCCGGTCGCGGCTAACGCCTTACCGGGGCTACGGGTTCACCGCCGTCTGCGGGCCGGTAGCACGAACAGATGCGCGGCATCGCCTCCGGGAAATTCAGCTACTCTGCGCCCGGCTCCCGGGGGCGGCGCTTGACGCGCCTTACCGGGGCTACGGGTTCACCGCCGTCTGCGGGCCGGTAGCCCGGACAGATGCGCAAGCATCGCCTCCGGGAAATAACGGTGGTGCTTCGTCAACCGCCATCCAGCAACAAGGTAAGCGCCTTATTCAAAGCGGGTGGGTATTACTCTTTTTCCAGCAGGCGCATAAAAACCGTCAGCGCTTCATCGAGCTGCTGGCGCTGCGCCGCGGAGAGCCCACTTAGCAGCTCCCGCTCATTCGCCACGTGACTTTCCACCGCCCTGTCGATTAACTCTCGCCCCTCTGGCGTCAGCGCGACCAGCATGCTGCGCGCATCGTCCGGGTTTGGCAGACGGCGAATAAACCCCCGTTTTTCCAGAGCCTTCAGACGATGGGTCATGGTGCCGGAGGTGATCATTAACGTTGAAAAGAGCTGGGTGGGCGACAGCACGAACGGCTCGCCCGCCCGCCGCAAAGTCGCCAGCATATCAAACTCCCAGCGCACTAAATCATGACGAAGAAAAGCCGCTTCAATGCGCGGCTCCAGCAGCAGCGCGCAGCGTTTCAGGCGGCCAAATGGCCCCATCGGACTGCAATCGAGATCGGGGCGTTCCCGTTTCCACTGTTCAAGAATGCGATCCACGGCGTCGGTCTGCGGTGATTTGTCCATTAATGCTCACTTGTCTTGATATCAAGATAAATATCGATACATACTTAGGCCACAATTTACCTTGATGTGAAGATAAAATCATGGCCTTTGTTTCGCGCAATTTGATGGTTGATCTGTTTTTAACCGCGCTGGCCCCCGCCATCTGGGGTAGCACCTATATTGTGACCTCGCAGTTTCTGCCGCCGGATCGTCCGTTTATCGCCGCGCTGCTGCGGGTGCTGCCGGCCGGGATCGCTCTGTTGATCTGGAGTCGCCGTTTCCCGCTGCGCGCCGAGTGGTGGAAGCTGATCGTTACCGGGATCCTGAATATCGGCGCGTTTCAGGCGCTGCTGTTTATTGCCGCCTATCGGCTGCCGGGCGGCCTGGCGGCGGTGATTGGCGCTATCCAGCCGCTGCTGGTGATGCTGTTGACCTGGTGCGTCGATCGTCAGCGATCGCCCTGGCTGGCGGTGCTCTCGGCATTGATGGGGATCGCGGGAATGGCGATGCTGCTGCTGTCGCCGCAAACCACGCTCGAACCGCTGGGGATCGCCGCGGCGTTTCTGGGGGCGATGAGCATGGCGCTGGGAACCTGGCTGTCGCGTCGCTGGGCGATCGCTTTGCCGGTTATCGCGCTGACCGGCTGGCAGCTGCTGGTTGGCGGTATCGTACTGGCACCGATTGCGTTACTGGTCGATCCGCCTCTGCATCAGGTGACGCTGACTCAGGCGGCGGGCTATCTGTGGCTGTGCGTTGCCGGGGCGATGCTGGCATACGGCCTGTGGTTTCGCGGTATCAGCCGCCTTTCCCCGGTGGCGGTGTCGGCGATGAGCCTGCTGAGTCCGGTGACGGCGGTGCTATTAGGCTGGGTTTTCCTCGGGCAAAAGATCGAGGGGCTGGCGCTGGTGGGGCTGGTGATTGTGCTGTTCAGCGTGCTGTCGATTCAGCGTGCGTTATCGAATAAGAGCGCCGTAGCGGGCCGATAACATCCCGGAGGCTATGCTGGCGCATCTGTCCGGGCTACCGGATCGCAGACGGCTGTTAACCTGTAGCCCGGGCAAGGCGCGTTAAGCGCCGCCCCCGGGAGCAGCGCGCAGAGTGGCTGAATTTCCCGGAGGCGATGCTGACGCATCTGTCGGTGCTACCGGCCCGCAGACGGCTGTTAACCTGTAGCCCGGGCAAGGCGCATTAAGCGCCGCCCCCGGGAGCAGCGCGCAGAGTGGCTGAATTTCCCGGAGGCGATGCTGCGCATCTGTCCGGGCTACGGCACCGCAGACGGCAGTGAACCCGTAGCCCGGGCAGTGGGTTCACGGTTCGCCAGAAACAAAAAAAGCCCCATCAAGGGGCTCGACATTGCTGTGTGCTTATTATGTGGCGGGAGCCAGACCAGCCGCCGTCAGGCGACCTGTCCGGCAGCTCCCTCTGCAACCATTCGGTTATTTAGACAGCTCGGCGGTCATATGAACCTGGTTACCGGTATACGCTTCGGTAATGTGATAAGACTGGCCCTGGTCTTTAGCAATGGCGGCGATTTTGGCTTCGGCGTTGTCCAGCGTATCAGCGGTTACGCTAACAGGCTGAGCGAAGCTAGCGAAAGAGACCAGAGACAGCATACCGGCAGCGGCAAGTAATTTTACGTTTTTCATGGTGTTTGTCCTTTTAACTTTTATGGTGGAAAGCGTTGTTGCTTTCGATGGACTTATAATAAGCCTGCTAACTATAACGCGAGTTGCAAAAAGTGCGATTTAGATCACACTTTTGTGACGGTATGATGACGAATGCCTAAATTTTAATTTTTTATTTCTAATAAAAACAAACAGATGATTTATTCTGCAGCGTCTCTTTCGCCGTGGAAAACGATCTCAACAGCCGCGCAGTTTTCTCGCCTCGCGTGATTAATTATTTTTAATGTGAATGCATTGGCTGTTTTTTGAGCAAGTAAAGCGGCGATATTTCGCCCGTCAACGAAGCATTGAGCCAGGGTGAAAAGATACAGTGACCCTCACACAGATTGCGTGAGGACAATGGGATGATTGCCGTACTCTTTGAAGCCGAGGTCACTCCGGCGAGTCAGGAACGATACTTAGCGCTGGCGGCGGAGCTGAAGCCGCTGCTGAACAATATTGACGGTTTTATTGCCATTGAGCGTTTCCAAAGCCTGACCACACCGGGGAAAATTTTGTCGCTCTCCTGGTGGCGGGATGAGGAAGCGGTGCAGGCGTGGAAACGCAACCTTTGCCATCAGGCTGCGCAGAAAGAGGGGCGGGAGAGCATTTTCGCTTGTTATCACATTCGGGTAGCTCAGGTGCTGCGCGAATATCGTGCTTAACCTGCCCATCCCCGGTACTCTGGCTGCTGTTTGTGGTTAGGGAAAATAAGCGAGGCACTATGTTAAAACCTGTTGAGCTAATTGAAGACGATGAGTCCCTGGCCGAAGCGATGGCGGCAGTGGCGTCGGCGATGGCGGATGCCTCGCGCCTGAAGATACTGTGCGCCTTAATGGACGGCCGGGCGTGGACGGCGACCGAGCTTTCTGCCGTCGCCGATATTTCCCCTTCGACCGCCAGCGCGCATCTTAGCCGCCTGGTCAACAGCGGTTTATTAATCTGCCTTGCCCAGGGCCGGCATCGCTACTACCGCCTCGCCGGTAGTGATGTCGCCGGTTTGCTGGAGAATATGATGACCATGGCCGGCAAGCGCGCGGTGGCGCTCGCAACCAGCACGCCGGTCAATTTGCGCCTGGCGCGCACCTGTTACGATCATCTGGCCGGAGAAGTGGCGGTATCGCTGTATGATTTTCTGCAGCGTGAAGCGTGGATAACGCCTGACGGAACGGCGCTGACGCTCGCCGGGGAAGCGCACTTTGCGCGGCTGGGAGTGGTGGTGAAGCGCGGCTCCCGGCGCAAAGCCTGCTGCGGCTGTCTGGACTGGAGCGAACGACGCTTTCATCTTGGGGGCGCGGCGGGCGCGGCGCTGCTGCAGCACGGTCTGGAGAACGGCTGGTTTAGCACTACCGCGGGATTTCGCGAAGTGACGATTACGCCGGCAGGGTGGCGCGCGTTGTATCTGCATTTTCAACTGACGAAAAAGGGAGACTGCTGACGGATTAGGATTGTTCTCTCTGTAGAGAAATAACCTTTTATGCAACTATAGGTTGCTATCTTGTTAATTCCATATCGTCTTTTCCCCTTCAGTGTAAATAACAATAGCTTTGTTTCTTGCTATCAATCCCCAGTAATTAATAGTTGTGAGCTATCTGTTACATTGATTAACAGCTCGTGAACATATGTATATTTGTCAGCGAAAAATAGCATTCTTTGACGCCGACAGCCTTGACGAATTCTTTTATCGGGTTCGTTCCTGACGCCTTAAATATTGCGGCTTCCGGTCAGTCGAAGTTTCTATTAACAGTTGCAAAAGTGAGCATCGCAAATCGCTTCTGACTTTTGTGCGTATTAACTGTTTGCTCATTGATACTTAATTCACTCTGACAAGGAAATGGCAATGAAAAAGGTTCTTCTCTCTGCTGCAATGGCAACTGCGTTTTTTGGTATGGCTGCGGCAAATGCTGCTGATACCAATGTAGGCGGCGGTCAGGTTAATTTCTTCGGTAAAGTTACCGACGTATCTTGTACTGTTTCCGTAAACGGCCAGGGCAGCGATGCGAACGTTTATCTGTCACCAGTGACTTTAACGGAAGTTAAAGCTGCCGCGGCGGATACCTATCTGAAACCGAAATCTTTCACCATCGATGTTTCTGACTGCCAGGCGGCTGATGGCACCAAACAGGATGATGTGAGCAAACTGGGCGTGAACTGGACCGGCGGTAACCTGCTGGCGGGCGCAACCGCTAAACAGCAGGGCTACCTGGCTAACACCGAAGCCGCCGGCGCGCAGAATATCCAGCTGGTTCTCTCCACCGATAACGCCACCGCGCTGACCAACAAAATCATCCCGGGCGACAGCACCCAGCCTAAAGCGGCCGGTGATGCCTCTGCCGTTCAGGATGGCGCGCGCTTCACTTACTACGTCGGCTACGCGACCAGCACCCCGACCACGGTTACCACCGGTGTGGTTAACAGCTACGCGACTTACGAAATTACTTATCAGTAATATCGACTGAGAGATAAAGCCGCCTCGCGCCGGGGCGGTCTATACCCGTCATACTTCGAATGGCACAGGCGTTGGCGACGTTTGCTCACCCCAGTCACTCTCTGGCCGCCTTTCTGCAATTCGAATTATTCAGGGTATACAACAATAATAAAGCGGCCACTGCTGTCGCTTATTTTTTTATTCTGAGGTCAGCATGAAGCGTATTGCCCTTTTTTTCTGTTTCATTTTTAGTTTTGCGGCCCATGCCAATAATATTATTGTTAACGGTACCCGCTTTATTTATCCAGGAAATGAAAAAGAAATAACGGTGCAGCTCTCTAACACCGCCGACCGTCCGGCGCTGGCGCAAGCCTGGCTGGATAACGGTAATGCCGACGCGACGCCGGATACCATTACGACCCCCTTTATTATCACGCCGCCTATTTCCCGCGTTGATGCGAAAAGCGGTCAAACCCTGCGTATTAAGCTCGGCAGTAATGCAGGGCTGGCTAAAGATAAAGAGACGCTGTGGTGGCTGAACCTTCTGGAAATACCGCCGGTTGAGGCCAGCCAGAAAAACGAAGGGCAAAATATTCTGCAGCTGGCGATTCGTTCGCGCTTTAAGTTTATTTATCGCCCTGCCGGGCTAGGCAATCGCGACGCTGCGGCAGAAAAACTGGCGCTCTCCGCTAACGGCAGCAGCCTGTCCGTCAGTAACCCAACGCCCTTTTATATCACCGTAAGCCGTATCTCCCGTAACGGCGGCAAAGCGCTCAACAGCAAAACGGTCATGTTTGCCCCGCAGTCCAGCCAGACCATCGCCCTCTCTTCAGCGGTGAGCAAAGGCGAGACCCTGACCGTTAACAACATTAATGATTATGGTGCAGATGTCGCAGTGAAAGTTACCGTCAAATAAGGGAAACGATCATGAAGCAGAGGTCAATCTGCCCGGGAAGATTAAGCACGGCTATTGCGGTTGCGCTGTGCTGCTTTCCGCCATTTTCCAGCGGACAGGAAAACCCGGGAACGATCTATCAATTTAACGATGGTTTTATCGTCGGCAGTCGCGAAAAGGTCGACCTGTCGCGCTTCTCGACCAGCGCTATCAGCGAGGGCGTCTACTCCCTTGATGTCTATACTAACGGCGAATGGAAAGGGCGCTACGACCTGAAAATCACCGCCGGTAAAGACGGCAAAATGGGCGTCTGCTATACCAAAGCGATGCTGATGCAGTATGGGATTTCGCCGGAAAAATTAAATCCGCAGCTCAGCGAAAAAGAGGGCTTCTGCGGACGCCTGCAGGAGTGGCGTCACGAAGATAACGTCAAAGACACGCTGATTCAGTCCTCCCTGAGACTGGATATTGCCGTACCGCAAATCTACGAAGATCAGCGCCTGAAAAACTTTGTCAGCCCGCAGTTCTGGGATAAAGGCGTTGCGGCGCTGAATTTAGGCTGGATGGCCAACGCCTGGAACAGCCATATCTCCTCGGCCAACGGTTCCGATAACAGCAGCGCGTATCTTGGCGTTAACGCGGGCCTGTCGTGGGACGGCTGGCTGCTCAAGCATATCGGTAACCTGAACTGGCAGCAGCAGCAGGGGAAAGCGCACTGGAACAGCAACCAGACCTACCTGCAGCGGCCGATTCCGCAGATTAACTCGATAGTCAGCGGCGGGCAGATTTTTACCAACGGCGAGTTCTTTGACACCATCGGCCTGCGCGGGGTTAACCTGGCGACCGATGACAATATGTTCCCCGACGGCATGCGCTCCTACGCCCCTGAAATTCGCGGCGTGGCGCAAAGCAACGCCCTGGTGACGGTGCGCCAGGGCAGCAATATTATCTACCAGACCACGGTGCCGCCGGGGCCGTTTACCCTGCAGGATGTCTATCCTTCCGGCTACGGTAGCGACCTTGAAGTGTCGGTTAAAGAGGCCGATGGTTCGGTCGAGGTATTCAGCGTACCTTACGCCTCGGTAGCGCAGCTGCTGCGTCCGGGGATGACCCGCTACGCGCTCTCCGCCGGTAAAGTCGACGATAGTTCGCTGCGTAATAAACCGATGCTCTACCAGGGAACCTGGCAGCATGGTTTAAATAACCTGTTTACCGGCTATACCGGCGTCACCGGATTTGATGACTATCAGGCGTTCCTGCTGGGGACCGGGATGAATACCGGCATCGGCGCGCTCTCATTCGACGTGACTCACTCGCGGCTGAAGAGCGATACCCTTGACGAGCACGGTCAAAGCTATCGCGCCACCTTTAACCGCATGTTTACCGAAACCCAGACCAGCATCGTGCTGGCGGCGTATCGCTACTCCACCAAAGGCTACTACAACCTGAACGACGCCCTCTACGCCGTCGATCGGGAGAAGAACTACAACAGCAACTACACCGTGTGGCGCCAGAAAAACGGGATGACCTTTACCGTCAACCAGAACCTGCCGGACGGCTGGGGCGGTTTTTACCTGAGCGGCCGGGTGGCGGATTACTGGAACCGTTCGGGAACGGAGAAGCAGTACCAGTTTAGTTACAACAACATGTACGGTCGGCTCTCGTGGTCGGTCAGCGCCCAGCGCGTCTATACCCCGGATAGCTCCGGCCACCGTCGCGACGATCGCGTGTCACTCAACTTTAGCTACCCGCTGTGGTTCGGTGAAAACCGTACGGCTAACCTGACGTCGAATACCGCGTTTAATAACTCACGCTTCGCCAGTTCGCAGATTGGCGTCAACGGTTCGCTGGATAGTGAAAACAACCTCAACTACGGCGTGTCGACCACGACCTCTACCGGCGGCCAGCACGATGTGGCGCTGAACGGCAGCTACCGTACCCCGTGGACCACGCTGAACGGCAGCTATAGCCAGGGCGAAGGCTATCGCCAGAGCGGCGTAGGCGCCAGCGGGACGCTGATCGCGCATCAGCACGGCGTCGTATTCTCGCCGGAAAGCGGCACCACCATGGCGCTGATCGAAGCGAAAGACGCCGCGGGCGCGATGTTGCCCGGCTCGCCGGGTACCCGCATCGACAGCGACGGCTACGCCATTCTGCCGTATCTGCGGCCTTACCGGATAAATTCCGTTGAAATTGACCCGAAAGGCAGCAACGACGATGTCGCCTTCGGCAGTACCGTGGCGCAGGTGGTGCCGTGGGAAGGGAGCGTGGTCAAGGTCTCCTTCGATACCACGCTGCAGAACAACGTCACTCTGCAGGCGCGTCAGGCAAACGGTCTGCCGCTACCGTTCGCCGCCACGATTTACAACCCCTCCGGGAAAGAGATCGGCGTGGTGGGCCAGGGCAGCATGATGTTTATCAGCGACGCCAGCGCGCCGAAGGCCACGGTTAAGTGGAGCGGCGGACAGTGCTCGGTGGAATTAAGTCAGGAAAAAACAAAGGAAACGCTATGTCGCTAATGAAAAAACTGACGCTTTTTATTGGCTTAATGGCGATGGGGACCACGTCGGCATGGGCGTACTGTACGCGCCTGTCGCAGCCGACGGTTAGCCTCGACATGGTTGTGGGCCGGGTGGTGGTTCCGCCGGATCTGCCGGTAGGCTCGGTGATCGTGTCCCGGGACTGGACCATGTCGGCGCCGGGCGGGGCCAGCTATAGCTGCAGCAGCGGCACTAACCGCTTTGTGGCCAAAATCGTCGCCCCCGGGGCGACCGATCTGGGAAATAAAATTTATTCCACCAACGTGCCCGGGATCGGCCTGCGGTTCAGCCGCGGCGGGGCGACGGTCAATATTATCTACCCTGACACGTTCTCCAGCTACGTCAGCCGGACCACGAATTACTCGCTGGAAGGCTCCCGCTTTACGCTGGAGGTGATTAAAACCGCGAGCGTGACCGGCAGCGGAACCCTGGCGGCAGGTAAGTACACCTCTTACGACTGGGAGAACGGCAATAACCCGATCCTCGAAACCCGCCTGAGCGCCAACGCCATCACCGTGGTATCGCCCTCATGTACCATCCTGAGCGGCAAAAATATGAACGTCGATGTCGGCACCATCAAGCGCAGCGATCTCAACGGCGTCGGCACCACCGCGGGCGGAAAGGATTTTAATATTGAGCTGCAGTGCAGCGGCGGGTTAAGCGAGTCGGGATACGCCAATATCCAGACCTCTTTCTCCGGCACGCTGGCCACCGGCACCACGGTGAGCCGAGGCGCGCTGCTGAACGAAAAATCCGGCTCCTCGTTGGCGAAAGGAATTGGTATCCAGGTCCTGAAAGAGGGCGTACCGCTGGAATTCAACAAGAAATACAGCGTCGGTACGCTGCGCACGCAAGAAACCCGATACATCACCCTGCCTCTGCATGCGCGTTTCTATCAATATGCGCCGACCACCAGTACCGGTGAGGTGGAGTCGCACATGATCTTTAACCTGACGTACGATTAATTCGGGAGGCGGGTATGCGTGATTCAGCACAATATAAAAATAGCAAACGACTCATTCAGCTGGCGCTGATCGGCGGGATGCTGATGGCCTCCCCGGCGTCGGGTTTTGAGACCAACTACGATCGAGGGCGGGTGGATTTTGCCGGACGGGTGACGGATATCTCCTGTAGCGTGGCGCTGAACGGCGGCAACAACGCGGGGAGCGGCAGCGTCTGGCTGGCGCCGGTCAGCCTGGCCGAAGTACACGATCGCGGTGCCGGGGCATTTATGAAGCCGCAGCCTTTTACGCTGGAACTCTCGAACTGCCAGCTGCGTCACGACGGCGGCGCGGCGGATAAAGACGAGATCCGCCTGGTTAACGTCCGCTGGGTTGACGGCTTTACGGTCAATGCGGTGGGCAATGAAAATGCCGGCTATCTGAGGAATACGCGGGCGGACGGCGCCAGCCATATTTTCCTCGCGCTGTCGACCAATGATAATAATACCCTCGATAAAAGTAATAAAATCGTCCCGGCCGACCCCTTGCAAAACCGGGTGCCGCTGGTCGAAAAAGCGGTCGATGGCGGCGTATTTACCTATTACATCGGCTACGTGACCCCCGCGCCGGAAAAAGCAACCAGCGGCCCGTTGACCAGTTGGGCAACATGGGAGCTCGTTTATAATTGAAGGGGAGAGGGTATTGCGCGAGTATGACTTTTGATGCCGGAGTTATCCGGCATTTATTTATGCGGTGATATCTTCCTGGACCAATTGTTCAATGCTCACTTCCTTCCAGTAGTGTCCCTGAATAGCAAACCATTCCATGCCCTGCAACCAGGCCTTATGCGCTTCGCTTTCTACACCTTCAATAATCACATTATGGTGGTTGCGGGAAAGGAAAGTGACGAGGGCATCCATTAACGGACGACCGGAATCTTTTTGCATTAAAAGCCAGAAGAAGTCTTTATCGATTTTGACATAATCGAAATGATAGTCGCGAATAGCGTGAATACCGGCGTTGCCAGAGCCAAAATCATCGAGCCAGAGCGTAGTGCTTTGCGGGTTATTCCAGGTTGCGAGAGCATTATTCAAAAGATTATGGGAATTCTCGGTCACTTCAAAATGGACGCAGCCGATTTGGTCGACGAGCGCTTTAATCTCCGGGCGTTGCAATACGTTAAGTATATGGTCATCAACATTAATCGTCGCCGAGATAGCATTTTGCTTAAACTACTGTTTATGTTTTTCAATAAGCGCCAGCTGTTCCATAAAAATGCTTTCGCGTAGTCCCGTATTGGCGTAGCGAAAGAAGTTTTCCGGCGATATAGACAGGCGGTCAAAGCGGCTCAGGCACTCAACGGCGACGAGCGTACCTTTTGGGGAAAACATTTTTTGAAAGACATAACGAACGGATATATCGCTACGTGATAAATTATGCCTGGAAAAAAGAGTTGCGTTCATTATCTCTCGTCAAAAATCAGGTCAGAGGTAAAGAGAGGAGAATATTATAGGTGACCTTTCTACCGATGGGAATGATTATTAATGGCTTATCGCCAATAAATTATCGGGTTTTGATTGGTCACCCACATATTTTTGGTTTTAGCACTGGTACATATTGACTATGCTTTTGTTCATTGTTCGCGAGTTATTCATCCCGAGTTTCTTCATAATATGTACCTTATGGCTGTGGACCGTTTTATGATCAATGTCGAGAAGCACCGCAATCCTTTTACTGTTATTGCAGGCAATAATTAACTCCAGCACCTGAAGTTCCCTGGCGGTCAGCTTGCGGCGGGTGCATAGCCCCTGGCAGCCCTCGGCGGTTGAGGGCCTGCTGATGATGGCTGAGTAATCTGCCAGCGAGGATTTTTCGGTCAGAATCAACAGGTTTTCCAGATCAAGCAGCTCCCGGAACAGGCTGGACAGCTCGCTTTTGACGATCAGCACCAGCAGCGCGCAATGCGTCAGGCGCTTGCGCAAAGTGTTCAGTAATGCGACCGTTGTGGCCGCAGAGATATCTTTGTGGATGATATTGATAATAACGGTGGCTGCCGGGGAGGCGCTGACCCCTTTCACAATATCCTGAAATTTCAGGGTGGTGATATCCCTGGCGCGATCAATCATATAATCATGGATTGATTGCCCGATGATATTGTCATCAGTGTAAAGTAATATACTGTCCAATGGTTCAGACTCTCTTTTTTCTCTTGGCTTCCATAATCAAGTCGAGCAGTACTTTCTCTATTCGCTTCTTGTTATCAAGATGGCGAAATTTAAACTGACAGGAAATCTGGTAGTAGCTATCTGACTTCTCGTTATCATCTAAAGTCACCATAACAACATTTTTTATAACTAAATCTACGGTGATTTCGCCATATTCAGCGAGGGCGAGGATAGCGTTCTTGAGGATGGCGTTATGGCTGAGGAATTTCAGATTGGGGCTCCTGGTCATCAGCGCGCAACCGCCGTCCGAAATGTCTTTGATTTCGAATAGATAGTTTTCTCCGTTTTTGTGTCGGCCGTGACAGAAGAATTCGTGCTCGTGGCGCAGACGGAATCGGGGATCGCGCCGGCGTTGTACCACCTGGATACACTCCGGTAAGGTAAATGCGACCTTCCTGCATTTCCCTTCACCGCCGGCATAGCTTTTCTTTAGCGTAGAGCAAAACTCGATTTTCCCTGAATCGCTATGCAGAATAAATTTAACTTTATGCCCCGCGGGGATTTTGCTGGTGGTGGAGATATGAAACTCGGCAAAATCTACCCGCGTTAGCTGGGTAATAGTGCTTTTGTTATTAACAAAAACTTCTATCTCCGCCTGCTTTCGGAGCTCTTCCCTGAAAATAGCAATAATTTCATACTTACTCGTCTTTATCGTTCCCTCTGTCATGTGAAATCCTTGTAAATTGTTATTGTGTGTGGTCGATTTTTTATATAGCAATACAAACATTCTGATTGTGTTAACCAGATGTTTTTATGAGCATTTGATGTTGTTAGCTATCTTTGCAGCTAAATTGATTTGTATAAACTTTGAATGAGATATTGTTTTTCCTGTAATCAAGAGTTCGAAAATTTTGGCGAGACAAAAACGACAGAAGCCTCCAATTAGGAGGCCAGTCGAAAAAGTTTAAATCTATGCTTTGCATAGGGTTATCCGTAAGAGAATAAAGCGGATAACGCCTAATTTGTAGGATGTATAGTGCCAGTGGCGTTAAGGTAATTCCAGGCAAATATTGAGGAGAAGGCTTCTGCGAATATCGATCCGCAGAAGCCTGAAATCAGGAGTGGGGCTGGAGATTATCCAGAATGGCTAACGCTTCTGGTGGAAGCGTTAATTGCGCGGCGGCCAGATTCTCGTGCAGATGCTGTAGCGAGGAGGTGCCCGGAATGAGCAGGATATTCGGCGAGCGCTGGAGCAGCCAGGCCAGCGCCACCTGCATCGGCGTGGCGTCAAGCGAAGCGGCGACGTCGTTAAGCTCCCGGGCCTGAAGCGGGGTAAAACCGCCGAGGGGGAAAAAGGGCACCCAGGCGATATTTTGCGCCGCCAGCTCGTCGATCAGCGGATCATCCTGACGGTTCGCCACGTTATATTGGTTCTGAACGCAGACGATTGGCGTCAGTTTTTGCGCATCGCTCACCTGTCTGGCGGTGACGTTACTCAGCCCGATATGGCGAATCAACCCGCGTTCTTTCAGCTCCAGAAGGGTGGTTAAGGGCCCCTCCAGCGAACCTTCAACCGGGCCATGCGTGCCGAGCATACTGCGCAGGTTCACCACCTCAAGCACGTCGAGGCCCAGATTGCGCAGATTGTCCTCCACCGCCGCAGTGAGCTCCGCGGGCGACATCGCGGGCAGCCAGTTGCCTTTATCGTCGCGGCGAGCGCTGACTTTGGTCACGATACACAGATCGGCGGAATAGGGATGCAGCGCCTGGCGAATGAGCTGATTAGTCACGTGTGGACCGTAAAAATCGGAGGTATCAATATGATTGACGCCCGACTCGACCGCTTCCTGCAGTACGCGGATAGCGGTTTGCGGATCTTTTGGCGGGCCGAAAACGCCGGGCCCCGCAAGCTGCATCGCCCCGTATCCCAGGCGATAAACCTGACGATCGCCTAACGTCGCAGTACCGGATAATTTTACGCTGGACATATAAACCCCTGCTTTCTAGGTGTGCAAGGGATAAGTGTATGTCCGTCAGGGAGATTGGTGGGGGGAGAATGTTGGCAGAACGTGCGGCGAGGAAAAGACTCGCCGCACGAAGAGGATTAGCTAAAAAACATCACCGACACGCAGAGCAAACCGACAACCAGGGTAATAAAGCTACCTACCGAGCGGTAGGGCTTCAGCGCCGGAATAAGATACGTCGAGAGGGTTGGCATGATGAACAGGATCATCGCGATAAGCGGGCCGCTGACGGCGTAAATCATTGAGATAGCGTTGGGATTGATAAAGCACACCACGAAGGTCAGCGTCGAAACCAGCAGGATCGACATCGCCCGGTTAAACGCGCGGCTTTTACGAATCCCCGCCTGGGCGAGGGACGTTTTGACGATTTCACTGGCCCCTTCAATCACGCCAAAATAGGTGCCAAGGAACGATTTCGACATCGCCACCACCGCCACAATAATCCCGGTGATCGCCAGCCACGCCGGCGACCCCGGCATCATCGACAGGGCGGAAAGAATAGTGACCCCTTGATGGCGGGCGGTTTCAATATAGCCCGCCGGTATCGACAGCAGGCAGCTGAAGACGAAAAACAGCACGCTGGCGCAGATGAGGGTGTAGGCCACCTTCATGATTTTTTTGCATTTACCCATGGCCTGCTCGCCGTATTTCTCCTGCTGATCGATAGCAAAAGTCGATATGATCGGCGTATGGCTAAAAGCGAAAACCATCACGGGAATCGAGATCCAGATTTGGTGGAACGTGTGCGGGGTCAGCTGCATCTGGCTGGTCAGATAAGCCGGCTGCCAGCTCCCCATTAAATAGATGGAGAGGAACAGGAAACAGGCGATCAGCGGGAAGACTAAAAAGCCCATGACTTTAATCGTGACGTGGCGGCCCATTAAAAAGATCAGATTCAGCACCAGCACCACGCCCAGGCTGAGCAGCGCCCTGACCTGAGAAGTGATGGGCACATGTCTGGAGAGCTGCTCCGCGAGCGAGTTCGTAATGGCGACGGCGTAGATCAGCACCACCACGAAAAAGGCGAGGAAATAGAGGCCGGTAATCAGGCTACCGATCTTTTTACCGTAATAGTGATTAACGGCGCCGGTGATCCCTGCGCCCGGGGCGATGTTGGCGGAGAGAATAAACTGGCTCAGCGCTTTATGCGGCCAGTAGGTTAACGGCCAGGCGACCAGCGCGGTGATGAACAGAACGATAGCGCCCGCGGATCCCAGTTGGATCGGCAAGAATAACGTGCCAGCGCCTACAGCAGTGCCATATAAGGCGAAACTCCAGAGAGTTTCTTCTTTAGACCAAATTTTAGACATTATGCGACTTTATCAACCAGAAAACGAACAAAAAGGAGTGCAATTTAGCACATTTATGGATGAGCTGTGGCGATAGTTTCTGGCGAAGAAATGAAGCGGCGGAGCGCCCGTTACCGGCCGGGCGCTTTGCTAAAGATTACTGGCGGGCGGCGATCCGCTGCTGGCGAACCTTGATGACCCGCTCGCGCAGCATATCCCAGACCCAGTTAAAGGCCATGGTGTAGGGCAGGAAGAACAGCATAAAGCCGATTTCCAGCATAAACGCCTGCATCAGCGAAACGCCCAGCACCAGCGCGACCATCGTGACGCCGATAATAATAAAGCCTGACTCGAAGCCGATCGCGTGCAGCGCGCGGACCCGCAGGGTACGGACGACCCGGGTTACCGGCCACAGCCGGTCGAAGAGGGCGTTATAGATAATGTTCCAGACCATCGCCAGGGTCGCGAGCAGGATGCTGAGCCCGCCCATTTCAACGACCGAACGCTGCATGAGCCATGCGGCGGTTGGGGCGAGGATCAGCGTCGCCAGACCTTCAAAGCTTATCGCGTGGATTACCCGTTCCGTCAGCGTTTTGCGCTGGGCGTTGACTTGTTGCATGGCTTGTTGCCTCCGGTCTTTATATGAAATTACCCGGCATTTTATGGATAAATGTGATAAACAAAAGATAGTATCCATCGATAAAGTAGATAGTTCATGCGCTATTCTCCCGAAGCTTTAACCGCGTTTGTCGAATCCGTGGCCTGCGGTTCATTCTCAGCCGCGGCGCGGCGGCTGCGCAAAAGCCAGTCCACCATCAGCACCGCAATCGCCAACCTGGAAGCCGATCTTGGCGTGACGTTGTTCGATCGCACCTCCAGACAGCCGACGCTCACGCCGCAGGGCGAACAGGTGTTGAGCTACGTGAAGGCGATTCTGGCGGCCAGCGACAGGCTGGATGAGCTGGCCATTTCGCTGTCTGGCAACACCGAAGCGCGTCTGACCTTTGTGCTCTCCGATACGCTGCATCCCGATGTGCTGGAAGATCTGCTGGCGCAGTTCGATCGTCGTTTTCCGCACACCGAATTTGAGTGTCTGATTGGCGAAGACGACGACGTTATCGATCTGCTGCAAAAGGAGCGGGCGCAGGTGGGGCTGATTGAGGCCAGGGACAGCTACCCGACAGAGATAGGCAGTATCCGGCTGCCGATGCAAACCGAAATGGCTATCTTCGTGGCGCCCCGGCACCCGCTGGCGGCCCAGGGCAGCGTCACCCGCGATGAGCTGTTCAGCTGGCGCGAGCTGCGCCTGAGCACCTATCTGGAAAATACGGCGGAACCGGCGCGCGGTCTGGTATGGTCGGCGCCTAACTATCTGCTGCTGTTCAGCATGGCGGCGCAGGGGTTGGGATGGTGTATTTTGCCCAGCGCGCTGGTGGAGGAGTTCGCCGGGAGCGGAAGCCTGGTGGCGCTGGATATTGCCGGCTGGCCGCGGATGATCTCCACCGATTTGCTGTGGAATAAAAAGGCGCCGCCGGGAGAAGCGGGAAGCTGGCTGCGTCAGCATCTGCAGGGGCACGGGCGCGAATAGGGGCCATTTTTGCCATCGCCGACGATCTTTGTGATTCCCCTCACTTTTTTTAAACAATTGCGAAAATTTTTGATAACAATTCACTACTATGATGCTGTTTCTTTGCGCAGAGGCGGAGCAGAGGTAGAGGATGAAAGATGTCGTAATCGTCGGCGCGTTGCGAACGCCAATCGGCTGTTTTCAGGGCGCGCTGTCGCGTCATTCGGCGGTGGAGCTGGGCAGTGTGGTGGTGAAGGCGCTTGTTGAGCGCAGCGGCGTCGATCCGCAAAGTATTGATGAGGTGATCCTCGGCCAGGTGCTGACGGCAGGAACCGGACAGAATCCGGCGCGTCAGTCGGCGATCCGCGGCGGGCTGCCTAATACCGTTTCTGCTATTACCATCAACGACGTCTGCGGTTCCGGACTGAAGGCGCTGCACCTGGCGACCCAGGCGATTCAGTGCGGCGAAGCGGACGTAGTGATCGCCGGCGGGCAGGAGAATATGAGCCGCGCCCCTCACGTGCTGACCGACAGCCGTACCGGCGCCCAGTTGGGCAATAGCCAGCTTATCGACAGCCTTGTCCACGATGGCCTGTGGGATGCGTTTAACGACTACCATATGGGCGTGACGGCGGAGAACCTGGCGCGCGAGTATGGCATCAGCCGTGAACTGCAGGATGCGTGGGCGCTTAGCTCGCAGCACAAAGCGCGGCGGGCGATTGATTCCGGACGCTTTCGCGATGAAATCGTGCCGGTGACCAGCGAACTCAACGGTACTCCGCGCCTGGTGGATACCGATGAGCAGCCGCGCGTCGACCCCAGCGCAGAAGCGCTGGCCAGCCTGCTGCCGACCTTTGACCAGCAGGGCTCGGTCACCGCCGGCAATGCCTCAAGCATTAACGATGGCGCGGCGGCGGTGATGATGATGAGCGAAGCTAAAGCCGAGGAGCTGGGGCTGCCGATTCTGGCGCGGATCCGCGCTTTTGCCAGCGTGGGGGTCGATCCGGCGCTGATGGGGATCGCGCCGGTCCATGCCACCCGTCGCTGCCTTGAACGCGCGGGCTGGAAGCTGGATGAAGTCGATCTTATCGAAGCCAACGAAGCCTTTGCCGCTCAGGCCATTTCGGTGGGCAGGGTACTGGAATGGGACGAGCGGCGGGTGAACGTGAACGGCGGCGCCATTGCGCTGGGCCACCCGATTGGCGCTTCCGGCTGCCGCATTCTGGTTTCCCTGGTGCACGAGATGATTAAACGCGATGCCCGCAAAGGGCTGGCCACGCTATGCATCGGCGGCGGCCAGGGCGTGGCGCTGGCGGTTGAACGCGAATAAGCCCCTTCTGATATATGCGTTAACTGAGCCTCCCTGTGGAGGCTTTTTTTTGCTTCCCGCCAGGCGTTACCCTGCCAAAAATTCCTTTCTGACGCGCTATTTTGTTGAGCGTTGTCACGTCTTTCTGTGCCACCTTTTTTGAAACAAATATTTACGATCGCGATCACTAAAACATTATTGCCTAAAAAATAAAATACGGTTTTATAAAAACGAAACGATATTTTAATTATGAGGGGTAATTTATGTTCGCAAGATCTCTGGCCCTTGCTGCACTCTGTGGCATGTCTTTCGCGGCTTCAGCCGTCACGGTAGATTTACGTCACGAATTCATTGACGGCGGCAAATCGGATAAGAGCAACGCCGACCGCGTCTCCGTCTCCCATCGTTTCGCTAACGGCTTTGGCTTCTCCGTTGAGGCGAAGTGGAAGTCGGGCGGCGATAACACCAGCCAGCCTTATTCAGATTTCGTCGGTAATGGTCATGAAGAGAGCATTACCTGGCAGTGGAAGGCGAATAAAAACTTCTCGGTCACGCCGGGGTTCAATATTGAAAGTAACGATAGCCGCTCGATCTACAAGCCAAACCTGCGCGTGCAGTACAGCTTCGATAATGGCTTCTACGTCGCCGCCCGCTATCGTTACGACTATACCCGCTACCCGGCGAATGCAGGGAAAGAGGATGACAAAGTTAACCGCGGCGATGCGTGGGCCGGTTACGTCTTCGGCGACTGGCGTACGGAGCTGAACTACGTTTATGCGCGCAGTACCGAAGGGGTTAAGCGCAACGACAACAAACCGTACTCGCAGGAGTACAACCTCAAGGTTGCCTACAAGCTGGATAAAAACTGGGCGCCGTACGGCGAGCTCGGCAACGTTGGCGTCAACGATCGCAGCGACCGCCAGACCCGTTTCCGCGTAGGTGTTGCCTACTCGTTCTAACTTAAAAAATGTCCTCATCGTTTACCCCGGAGCGGTCAGCCGGGGTTTTCCTTTGGTATTAATCCCTCTTCCCGGAGCGGCGCAGTGCGCCCCATCGGCACGGAATGTAGCCCGGATAAGCGCAGCGCGATCCGGGGAAAACGCCGGGCATAAAAAAGCCCTCCGAAAGGAGGGCAAGGCCAGTTACAGAAACACTAACTCAAACAGTGGCTAACGCTATGCCTTCAGCATCTCAGGCTGGGGCGGCAGCTTCGCGATATACACGGCAGGTTTGCCGTCTTTATCGGAGCTGAACAAAATGGCGCTATCGTCCGGCGTAAAGGACGGGTGCGGGTGGGTAACCTGGCGACTATTGGCCACGGTTGCCCAGGAGGTATCGTGACGCGCAACGCGAAAATAGGCCTGCTTCGCGACATCGAAAGCGTACAGATACGGGTCGTTATCAATGGTGTAGCCGCTGGTGTCTTTGACGTCCACCGGGGTACCGGAACCATCGCCAACCAGCATCGTGCCGTCAAAGTTACTCATCAGATGCGAACAGGCCGGCATCTGCATCACCGCTTCATTAACGCCGGTATCCGGGTTGAAGCTGTAGATCGTCCGGCCCTGCTGGCCTTTCAGATAAGAGACGTACACCAGCGCGGAGCCGTTCGGTACCCAGAATTCGTGGGTGCAGCTTTCGCCTTCCGCATGCGCTTTGACTTTACGCACGTTGCTACCGTCTTCATTTACCATCCACATCCGCGCATCGACCAGGTCGTGCGGCCCTTCATGGCAGAAGGCGACGGTATGATCATCGAACGGACGATAAATCGGATGGCCCAGCCATTTCCTCTCTTCGTGGATCACGCTGCTTTCGCCGGTTTGCAGGTCGACGCGCAGCAGGCGGCAGTGGGGGCCTTTGTGGAAGAAATCGTGGAAAATCTGCCAGTCGTTGAGCGGCGTCCAGTCGCTTTTGGCAATCTCGATGCCAACCAGTTTGGTGCAATCGCTGTTGGCCACCCAGGTACCGTAGCCCACCCAGTCATCGGCGACGCGATACACTTCACGCTCTTGCAGCGTGGTGAGGTTAACCTCCAGCAGCGTACGGTCGTTCTTCACGTAATAAAGGGATTTATCATCCGGAGAAAGGAAACCACCAAACGTGTTATCACCGGCGCCTTCCGTTAGCTGCACCGCCTCGGCCTTTGCGAGGTCCAGCAGATAGTAGTTCCAGTTGCCGTCGAATTCGCCGGCAAACAGCAGGTGGCTGCCATCGTTAAAAAAACACTTCTGATAGAAATAGTTACGATGACAGGTCACTTCCGGTGGGGTTAAGCGGGTGATCTCCGCGCCGGTGTCCGGATCGCGGCTGACGTCATAATTCAGTTTAACCCGCATGCCTTTAGCCATGATGTACTCCTTTTCCTTCCTGAGATGTCGCCCGCCTGCGTTGACCGGCCAGTGGAAGTAGATTTAAAAGATGGGTGTTAATTTATCAAAACATCGTTTCATTATTTGTGATGACGGACGCAATTCGCAACAACTTCTTGCTATAGATCGCGCTTTTTTGCTGACAGTACGGCCGGCATCCCCGCGCTCTTTGTTTTCCTGCCGTTTTTTTTCGATCCGCCGTCTTTTTTTAAAGTTTGAATAATTCATTGTATTTTATTGAATTAAATAGGGATTTCACGGTTTATCAATCACCGCTTCGTGATCTGTTTTGCATTTTTAACATTTAACAGCCTTAAAATTGAAACGATGTTTTAATAATAATTGAAAATGAATTTAGCCAGGGCTAAGATGTCCTCACTGTAAAACGGAACTCTGTTTTATTTTTAGAAGGGGCAATCCCTGCGAGTTCTTCAAACCATAAGGGTCTGCACAAGCCGCAGGCTGGACTATCAGAACCTTGCCTGTACCTACACAGGCTCTGAAAGATTAAGGAACCAAGTATGATTCTCGACGCATTCTCCCTGCAGGGCAAAGTAGCCGTGGTGAGCGGTTGTGATACGGGTCTGGGCCAGGGCATGGCGGTGGGCCTGGCGGAAGCCGGTTGCGATATCGTGGGTATCAATATTGTTGAACCGACGGAAACTATTGAGCGCGTTACGGCGCTGGGCCGTCGTTTTCTCAGCCTGACCGCCGATCTGCGCCAGATTGACGGTATCCCGCAGCTGCTGGAGCGCGCGGTGGCGGAGTTCGGCCATATCGACATCCTGGTTAACAACGCCGGCCTGATCCGTCGCGAAGACGCGATCGAATTCAGCGAGAAAAACTGGGACGACGTGATGAACCTGAACATTAAGAGCGTGTTCTTTATGTCTCAGGCGGCGGCGAAGCACTTTATTGCCCAGGGTACCGGCGGCAAGATTATCAATATTGCCTCGATGCTCTCTTTCCAGGGCGGGATCCGCGTACCTTCCTACACGGCGTCAAAAAGCGCGGTGATGGGCGTGACTCGTCTGCTGGCGAACGAGTGGGCGAAGCACGGCATCAACGTCAACGCGTTGGCGCCAGGCTATATGGCGACCAACAATACCCAGCAGCTGCGCGCCGACGAACAGCGCAGCAGCGAGATCCTCGACCGTATCCCGGCGGGACGCTGGGGTCTGCCGAGCGACCTGATGGGGCCGGTGGTCTTCCTGGCCTCCAGCGCTTCTGACTACATCAATGGCTACACCGTCGCGGTGGATGGCGGCTGGCTGGCGCGCTAATATTTGCCGCGTTATCAGCGCAAAATAGAACCCTGCTTCGGCAGGGTTTTTTTATGTCTGAATAACAATTGTCCATATGATGAAACTGAAATAGTCCATATGGTTTATTTGTTTTTGAGGTAAGTATCTATATGTAACAGGGGTTGTTGAAGATGAAATGCTTATTTTCTGCTCTTCTGAAAGTTGAATGTCCATCACAAAACCATTGCCTGTAGCAACTTAATCCATATCTTTGGCGTGTCCTGCCTGACACCTTACGCCGCCGATCCCGTAGTTTCATCGTATGTCTTACTTCGTCTGGCAGGAAAAAAATGACCACTCTCAGTCACGACTCTACAACCATGCCGCGTACGCAGCGCGATACCCGGCGCATGAATCAGTTTGTCTCCATTGCCGCCGCGGTGGCAGGGTTGCTGTTTGGCCTCGATATCGGGGTGATTGCCGGGGCGCTGCCCTTTATTACCGACCATTTTGTTTTATCCAGCCGCCTGCAGGAGTGGGTGGTGAGCAGCATGATGCTGGGAGCCGCCATCGGCGCGTTATTTAACGGCTGGCTCTCTTTCCGCCTCGGGCGCAAATACAGCCTGATGGTGGGCGCGGTGCTGTTCGTTGCCGGCTCCGTGGGCTCCGCGTTTGCGACCAGCGTCGAAATGCTGCTGGTGGCAAGGATCGTTCTCGGGGTCGCCGTGGGGATCGCCTCTTATACCGCGCCGCTGTACCTGTCGGAAATGGCGAGCGAAAACGTGCGCGGCAAGATGATCAGCATGTATCAGCTGATGGTGACGCTGGGTATCGTGATGGCGTTTCTCTCCGACACCGCGTTCAGCTACAGCGGCAACTGGCGGGCGATGCTTGGCGTACTGGCGCTGCCGGCGGTGGTGCTGATTATTCTGGTGATCTTCCTGCCGAACAGCCCGCGCTGGCTGGCGGAAAAAGGGCGTCACGTGGAAGCGGAAGAGGTGCTGCGGATGCTGCGCGACACGTCAGAAAAAGCCCGTGACGAGCTCAACGAGATCCGCGAAAGCCTGAAGCTGAAGCAGGGCGGCTGGGCGCTGTTTAAGGTCAACCGCAACGTGCGGCGGGCGGTATTCCTCGGCATGCTGTTGCAGGCGATGCAGCAGTTTACCGGTATGAATATCATCATGTACTACGCGCCGCGCATCTTTAAAATGGCGGGCTTCACCACCACCGAACAGCAGATGGTCGCGACCCTGGTGGTTGGCCTGACCTTTATGTTCGCCACCTTTATCGCCGTCTTTACCGTCGATAAGGCCGGACGTAAGCCGGCGCTGAAAATCGGTTTTAGCGTGATGGCCATCGGCACGCTGGTGCTGGGCTACTGTCTGATGCAGTTTGATAACGGCACCGCCTCCAGCGGTCTCTCCTGGCTGTCGGTGGGGATGACCATGATGTGTATCGCCGGCTATGCGATGAGCGCCGCGCCGGTGGTGTGGATCCTGTGTTCGGAAATTCAGCCGCTGAAGTGCCGCGATTTCGGCATCACCTGCTCAACCACCACCAACTGGGTGTCGAACATGATTATCGGCGCGACCTTCCTGACGCTGCTGGACGCGATCGGCGCGGCAGGAACCTTCTGGCTTTATACCGCGCTGAACGTCGCCTTTATCGGCGTGACGTTCTGGCTGATCCCGGAAACCAAAAACGTCACCCTGGAGCATATTGAACGCAGGCTGATGTCCGGCGAGAAGCTGCGCAATATCGGCAATTAATTACAACGACTCGCGCGGCAGCCACGGGCTGGCTACTTTCACCGTCTCCCGATGGCTGTCGCCGTTAATAATGTGCTGGGCGCTCAGGCGCCCGATATCATAGTGCGGTAGCTGCACCGTTGAGAGCGACGGGAAAAACAGATCGCCAATCCCCACCATATTGTCATAACCGACCACCGCCACATCCTGCGGAATGCGCAGCCCGCGCGCCAGCAGCGTCTGATAGACCATAAACGCGATGCGGTCGTTGCCGCAAATCACCGAGTCGAACTGCGGCTTGCGCTGCTGAATATGGGCCAGCACGACTGCGGGAATATCGCGATAGTGCTCATCGCCGTAGGCCATATAGCAGTGAGCAAGCGTATCCGGGTCAACACCCGCTTCCCGGCAGGCGCGTTCCAGCCCCTGACGGCGGCGGACGGTGGCCAGATGATTCGCCGGCAGATGCAGGCACAGCGGCCGGCGATAGCCCGCGGCCAGCAGAGCCTGCACCGCCGTATACTGACCCTGTTCGTCGTCCGGGATATAGCTGGCCACCGGGTCGTGCAGGCTTTCGCAGTTGGCCAGCACGCAGGGAAGGGTTAACAGCTTGGCCGGTAGCGGCACCTGACGCAGACCCATCGTGGTATAGATAATGCCGTCCGGACGATGGGAGAGCAGCAGGTCGACGATAGCGTCCGGGCTATCGTCAGAGAACATGTTGACCACGAAGCTGTTCCAGCCGTGCGCCCGCGCGGTCTCTTCGATGGAGAGCGTAATCTCCACCGAGAACGGCGTGGTGACGGTATCCAGCGCCAGTACTCCGATGGTGTTTGGCGTCGCGTGAGCGCCGCGGATTTTCTTCGCCGACAGGTCGGGGACGTAGTTGGTCTCTTCGATAGCCGCCTGGACCCGAGCCAGGGTCTCCGGCTTGAGCCTTTCCGGGCTATTAAGCGCCCGGGAGACCGTCATTAGCGAGACATTCGCCAGCTTTGCTACATCCTTCAGAGATGCCATATTAAGTGCTCCACCCTTGCCGCCAGCAGCGGGGTCAACTAAGTTACTGATGTAAAAGGATCATACAATATTCTATCGTACACGTAGCGCGAGCGAAGAAGATGAATATTTGATCGAGATCTCATCCCTTTTATGTTAACGTTAACTTTTGTGATTAACATCATGAATCTCAACAAAACGAAGTGAGTTTCGCTTTTTGTTAACGTTACCATAATAGCATTACTCCAACATGAGAATGTCATGATGAAAGCGCATCACTCTCACAGCTATCCGTTACTCAGTGCGTTACTCTTTTTCTTTTTCGTGACCTGGTCCTCTTCAGGTTCGCTGCTCTCTATCTGGCTACATCAGGAAGTGGGGCTTAAGCCGGGGGATACGGGAATTATCTTCTCGGTGCTTTCCGTCTCCGCGCTTTTCGCGCAGGTGTGCTACGGCTTTATTCAGGACAAACTCGGCCTGCGTAAAAATTTGCTCTGGTACATCACCGTACTGCTGATCCTCTCCGGCCCGGCCTATATGGCGTTTGGCTACCTCCTCAAAATTAACGTCTTACTCGGCAGCATCTTCGGCGGGATTTATATCGGACTGACCTTCAACGGCGGTATCGGCGTGCTGGAGTCCTACACCGAGCGCGTCGCGCGCCAGAGCCAGTTTGAATTCGGCAAGGCGCGGATGTGGGGCTCGCTGGGCTGGGCGGTGGCGACCTTCTTCGCCGGTTTGTTGTTCAACATTAACCCGCACTTAAACTTCGCGGTGGCCAGCTGCTCCGGACTGGTCTTTTTTTTCCTACTGGCGCGACTGCGGGTCTCTTCCGCGCCGCATGCCATGCAGGAGGCGGTATCCGGCGGTAAAGTCACGCTGGAAGACGCCCTGCGTCTGCTGACCCTGCCGCGCTTTTGGGCGCTGGTCTTCTTCGTCATCGGCACCTGCATCTACGGCGTTTATGACCAGCAGTTCCCGGTCTACTTCTCTTCCCAGTTCCCGACCCTGCAGGAAGGCAACGCGATGTACGGCTACCTGAACTCGTTCCAGGTGTTCCTGGAAGCCGCCGGTATGTTCTGCGCGCCGTGGCTGGTTAACCGCGTCGGCGCGAAAAACGGCCTGATCTTCGCCGGAATGGTGATGGCCATGCGTATGGTGGCTTCCGGGCTGGTGGAGGGGCCGCTGCTGATCTCCATCACCAAGCTGCTCCACGCCGTCGAGCTGCCGGTACTGCTGGTATCTATCTTTAAATACAACAGCTTAAACTTCGACAAGCGTCTTTCATCCACGCTGTATCTGGTCGGCTTTGCCTGCACCAGCTCGGTTATCGCGACGGTTCTGTCGCCGCTCGCTGGCTATAGCTATGAGAAATACGGCTTCGCCCAGTCCTATCTGATTATGGGACTGCTGGTGTTCTGCACCACCTTTATCTCCATCTTCTTGTTGCGCTCCAGTAAGTCCTCTTCGGACCCGCTAATGCCGCAAACTTCCGCTATCTGAATCAAAAGAGTAATGAATATGACGTATTCAATTTCCCGGGCTGAGCAAGAACTGCAGGCTAAACATGAACAGCTGAACCTGCGCTGGTATCCGCGCTATCACCTGGCCGCCCGCGCGGGCTGGATCAACGATCCCAATGGCCTGGTCTGGTTTGACGGCTGGTACCACGCGTTTTACCAGCACCATCCGTACTCCACCAAATGGGGGCCGATGCACTGGGGTCACGCGCGCAGTAAAGATCTGGTGCACTGGGAACATCTGCCGGTGGCGCTGGCCCCGGAAGGCCCCGAGGATAAAGACGGCTGCTTCTCCGGCTCCGCGGTGGTGGATGGCGATACGCTGGCATTGATTTATACCGGGCATAAATTTCATGGCGATCCCAGCGATGAAGCCAACCTTTATCAGGTGCAATGTCTGGCCACCAGCCGCGACGGGATTCACTTCGAGCGCCAGGGGATCGTGGTCGACACCCCGCCGGGCATGCACCATTTCCGCGACCCGAAAGTGTGGCGAGAAGGGGACAGCTGGTACATGATCGTCGGCGCTCGCGATGGCGACACCGGCCAGGTGCGGCTGTATCGTTCCGCCGATCTGCGCCAGTGGCAGGACGCCGGCGTCCTTGACGAGGCGGAAAAAGAGATGGGCTACATGTGGGAATGCCCGGATTTCTTCGCCCTCAACGGCAAGCATATTCTGATGTTCTCTCCGCAGGGGCTGGCGGCTAAAGGCTATCAAAACCGCAACCTGTTCCAGAGCGGCTATCTGCTCGGTGAATGGCGGCCGGGGCAGGCGTTTGTGCGTGAGGGCGAGTTTGTGGAAATGGATCACGGCCACGACTTTTATGCCCCGCAAAGCTTCCTCACTCCCGACGGCCGCCGCATTGTCATCGGCTGGCTGGATATGTGGGAGTCGCCGCTGCCGGAGCAGCAGGATGGCTGGGCAGGCATGCTGTCGCTGCCGCGTGAACTGAGCCTGAGCGCGGATAATCGACTGCAGATGCGTCCGGCGAAAGAGGTCGAGAGCATGCGCGGCGCCAGCTTCCCGTGGCCGGTGACGACCCTGAAAAACCAGCAGACCACGATGGTGGAGAACTGCGAAGCGATGGAGGTGATCCTGCACTGGGATGGCCTGAACAGCAGCGCCGAGCAGTATGGCCTCAGCTTCGGCGAAGGTTTGCGCGTTTACGTGGATGCGCAGATGCAGCGCCTGGTGCTCGAGCGGCACTATCCGCAGCATGGCCTGTGCGGCACCCGCAGCGTCCCGTTGAACGAAGGCGCCGATCTGAAGCTAAGGATATTCTTCGATAGCTCTTCCGTCGAAGTGTTTGTTAATGATGGCGAGGCCTGTCTTAGCAGTCGTATATATCCGGATGCCGATCGTCGCGAATTGTCTTTATTTGCCTGGAACGGTTCGGCTTATTTAACCGAAGCCGGCGCCTGGCAGCTGGAATAAGTTTTACTGAATAGTTGTTAATAACCCGTCTTCGACGATGGGCGGGTTATTATTGTCACTGTCGTCGAGCTTTACCCATAAATAAAAAATACTATTTAACTAAATAATAAAGGGTTATTCCGATGAATAAAATCTGGGTCGGGTGTGTTCTGACGTCTTTATTTACCCCTCTGGCTAATGCTCAGGCGCCGTTATCCCTTGAGGAGCGGCTGGCGCAAATGGAACAACGGCTAAAGGCGACAGAGCAGCGGGCGGCCAGCGCGGAGGCGGAAATCCGCGCGCTAAAAAAACAGGAGGCGCCAGCGACGACGGTGGCCAGCGCCGCACCGGCTAAACCCGCTTTACAACTTAATGATTATGGTGAATTAAAATTCTATGGCGATGTTGAGTTTAATATGGACGGCGCCAGCCGCACCGGTAGCCTGACGTCGGTGAAAACCAGCGCCAATAAAAACTGGGCGCCGGGAGATAAAGAGCGCTGGGATATTAACGGCCGTATTCTTCTGGGCTTTGATGGATTACGCAAAGGGGCTAACGGTAAATATGCCGGATTCAGCGTGCAGCCGCTGGCGGATATGAACGGTAAAATGAATCTTGATGATGCGGCCTTTTTCTTTGGTCAGCAGGATGACTGGAAAATTAAAATCGGTCGCTTCGAAGCCTACGATATGTTCCCGCTAAATCAGGATACGTTTGTTGAATATTCCGGCAACACGGCGAACGATCTGTATAGCGACGGCTACGGCTATATTTATATGATGAAAGAGGGGCGCGGACGCAGCAGCAGCGGCGGCAACTTCCTGCTGAGTAAAAATCTCGATAACTGGTATTTTGAGGTGAATACGCTGGTGGAGGACGGCAGCTCGCTGTTCGTGGACCAGAATTATCACGGCAACGCGCTGGATAACCGTAAAAATGTGGTTTACGTGCGTCCGGTCGCGGCCTGGCAATCCGGCGCCTGGTCGGTGGCGGCAGCGATGGAGAGTAACCTCGTTAATAATGCTTACGGTTATGAGAATCAGAATGGACGTTGGGTCGATCAGTCCAGCCGCACCGGCTACGGCATGACGATGAGCTGGAACACGCTGAAAACCGATGCCGAGGACGGGGCGGTGGTGAACTTAAGCACCGCGTATCTGGACGCGGCGGATGAAAAGGATTTCAGCGCCGGTATCAATGCGTTATGGCATCGCGTGGAGCTGGGCTATATCTATGCGCATAACAAAATCGACCAGTTTAATATGTCCGGCGTCAACGCGGAGTGTGATAGCGACTGCGCGATTCTGGCGCCGGGGCGCTACGACATTCACACCATTCATACCTCATGGCATCTGCCGAATATTATGGATATGCCGAACTTTAATATTTATCTCGGGGCCTATGCGTCATGGCTCGATTCATCGGCGATGAAAAGCGGCAACACCGATGAACGCTACGGTGCGCGGGTGCGGTTTAAATATTTCTTCTGACGGTCTTCCCGGGTCGCAGACGGCTGTAGCCCGGGCAGGCGCTTTGCGCCGCCCCCGGGAGCAGCGCGCAGAGAGGCATAATGTCCCGGAGGCGATGCTTGCGCATCTGTCCGGGCTACCGGCCCGCAGAGAGCGGTAGCCCGGCTAAGCACCGCGCGAGCCGGGACGTTGCCGAATCACTACACCTCTGCCAGATACAGCGCCGGCATACCCTCTTTATCGGAGGTAAACAGCACCCAGCGGTTATCCGGTGAAAATGACGGATGTGGATGCGTCGCCTGGCGCTCGCCTTCAATCACTTTCCAGGTGGAGTCGTGGCGGCACACCGCAGTCTGCTTATCGGCGGCAATATCAAACACCCAGATAAACGGATCGTTAAGCTGTATATCGCCGGTGCTGTGCGGCGCGCCGTCGCCGACCACCAGGGTGCCATCGTGATTGCTCATCAGATGTGAGCAGGGAGGAATGGCCATCAGCTGGCGATTTTCCAGCGTTGCCGGGTCGGCGCGGTACAGATAGCGATGCGGATCGTTTTCCTGATGCGCGACATAGTAAAGCGCGGAACCATCCGGCACCCAGAATTCGTGGGTAAAGCTCTCTCCCGACCGGTGCTGGCGAACCTTGCGCATATGGCTGCCGTCAGCGTTGATAAGCCACATTCGGGCATCGATAGCATCGCGCGGGCCTTCGTGGCAGAAGGCGATGGTGCCGTCATCAAACGGGCGGTAAATCGGGTGGCCGAGCCAGCGTTTTTCCTGCAATACCACGCGCTGCTCGCCGCTGCGCAGGTCGATATTAATCAGCCGGCACTCCGGCTCGGTGAAGTAGAATGCGCGGAACTTGCCCCAGTCGGTCAGCGGCTGCCAGTCGCTTTTTTTGATTTCGATACCCACCATCTGGCTGCAATCGCTATTGGCGACCCAGGTCCCGTAGGCCACCCATTGGTCATCCACCTGATATACCACCTGCTCCTCCAGCGAGGCCAGATCCACACGGCGCAGCTGCTGGTTGTTTTTCACGTACCACAGCGACCGGTCGTCGGCGGAAAGGAAACCGCCAAAGGTGTTATCGCCCGGCCCGTCGGTGAGCTGGGTGGCCTGCTGCCTGGCGATATCGAGTAAATAGTAGTTCCAGTGGCCTTCAAACGCGCCGCCGAAAATCAGCTTGCTGCCGTCCCGGGTAAAGCATTTTTGATAGAAGTAGTTGCGGTGGCAGATAACATGCGGTGGCGTCATCCGGATCACCTGGTGACCGGTTTCGCTGTCCTGCGTATGCAGAAAGCTCAGCGGGATGATTTTGCCTTTCATGATTCATTCACTCCTTGCTAAAAAAATACCCCGCAGCCGGAGCTGCGGGGTAGGGACCGATAACGGGTTGTTAGCGCATCGCGCGGCGCAGAATGCGGTCAGACTGACGCTGGAAGTCAATTGCCGTCTCTTCTACGGTTTTCTGCCCGTAGTCAATGTACTGCAGAGAGGTGCCGAACTGGGCGACGATCTGCGGGTCATCAAAGTATGGCGACACCGAGAGTTTGGCCGGCAGGGACTGCGCCAGGCGCAGGCCAGATACCGCCGGATCGTCCTCTTTGATCGCGCCGTTTTCGGTCAGGTATTGCACCGCGACTTTGCTCAGCGGCACGCCGCGCTCAAGTCCCAGCGTCTCAACGCCTTCTTTGCTGTTCAGCAGGAAGTTGATCACCTTCGCCGCCGCTTCCGGATTTTTGGTGGATTTACCAATGGAGAGCATCTGCGCAGGTTTAAAGAACAGACCCGCGTCGGTGGCGCCTGGCAGCATCGGATAGCTGCCCAGCTCCAGCTTCGCCGGCGGCTTCAGGTTGTCGGAGTATTTGTTTATGGTGGAGTTCCACATATAGGTCCCCGCCCACTCGCCCTGAATCCACGGCTTCATTTCATACATGTTGCTCTTACCGAACGAGGCATAGTACTTGGTGTCCGGCATCACGTGGCTGTCGATAAGCTTTTTATACATCTGGAAGAATTCGACCCACTGCTCTTTGCTGTAGGAGAATTTCTTGGTTTTTTCGTCGATAGCCGGCTGGTTGTACTTCTGAATCATATATGAATTGAGCAGCGCCAGGGTGTCCTGGTGCTCCAGCACCACCGGGTAATACTGTTTACCCAGCTTGCTCTCAAAGGTTTTACCCGCCGCCATCAGCTCGTCCCAGGTTTTCGGGTACTCGACGCCGGCTTTTTTCCAGGTCTCGTCGTTGAAGTAGAACACGCGAGCGGTGACGGAAATAGGGATACCGTTAAGCTTGCCGTCCACCGTGGTGGTTTGCAGCTCTTTGGCATCAAACTGGCTCAGGTCGATTACGTCCTTCATCTTATTCAGATCGTAGAAGCCTTCGCCGTTTTTCGAGAAGATCGGCAGCCAGTTCCAGTTAGTTTGCATCACGTCCGGCTCCGTGCCGCCGGCGATTTGCGTGGTCAGGCGCGAAAGATGGCCATCCCAGCCGGTATATTCCGCTTTAACATTAATATCCGGGTTTTGTTTATGAAACTCTTCCAGCGCCTTCAGGGTCACCTGGTGACGGCCGTTGCCGCCCCACCATGACATACGCAGGTCGACATCCTTCGCCATGGAAGGTAACGCGGTAAGGCCCAAAGTTGCGGAGATTGCGGCGCTTAAAAGCACTTTTTTCATTTTAATACTCCAGGGTTCACAGAGAGATGTTCTGTTCAGTTTTGGCGTCAAAGATATGACATTTGTTGAGATCGAACTTGAAATGCACCGTGCGATGAAGCCCTTTCTCAATCATTGGCTTCGCTTCATCGGAAGGCACGCGGGCGGTCAGTTCATAATCGGCAACCTTCAGGTAGACGAAGAATTCATGGCCCATGTTTTCCACCCGCACCATTTCACCGGCGCAGGAGCCTTCAGCAAACGGTTCATCGGAGATGGAGACGAACTCCGGGCGGACGCCAAAGAACACCTGCTGGTTCTTATGGGTCTCGACCTTACTCTGCAATCTGTCGTTTAGCGGCAGCAGCCCGTCGCCAACGGTCAGATGCAGGCGACCCGCTTGCTCAACCAGCTTGCTGGGACGAATATTCATCTCCGGCGCGCCGATAAACCCGGCCACAAACATGTTTTTCGGCTTGTGATAGAGGTTGTCCGGGGTATCCACCTGCATGATATGGCCCAGCTTCATCACGCAGATGCGGTCGCCCATGGTCATCGCTTCGGTCTGATCGTGGGTAACGTACACGGTGGTCGCCGGTTTACCGGATTTCTTCAGCTGCTTATGCAGATCGGAAATACGGATGCGCATCGAGGCGCGCAGCTTGGCGTCAAGGTTAGAGAGCGGTTCATCGAACAGGAACACATCCGGTTTCTTCACAATCGCGCGGCCAACCGCCACGCGCTGGGCCTGGCCGCCGGAGAGCTGACGCGGCAGGCGGTCCAGCAGCTCTTCCAGCTCAAGGATTTTCGCCGCTTCGTTAACCTGGGCTTCAATCTGGTCTTTTGGCAGCTTGCTCAGCTTCAGGCCGAAGGCAAGGTTTTCGCGCACCGTCATATGCGGATAGAGCGCGTAGTTCTGGAAGACCATCGCGATACCGCGCGCTTTTGGCGCGAGGTTATTCACGATTTTTTCGCCAATCCGCACTTCGCCGCCGCTGATGGTTTCCAGACCGGCCAGCATGCGCAGGGTAGTGGATTTGGCGCAGCCGGACGGCCCAACGATAACCATAAACTCGCCGTCCGCGATTTTCAGATCGATACCATGTACCGCCTTGAAGCCGTTGGAGTAGACTTTTTCCAGTTTGTTGAAAATAACTTCAGCCATGATATTTCCCTCTTAACCTTTAATTCCGCTGCTGGTAACGCCTTGTACGAAGTAGCGTTGTGCCAGGAAGAACACGATGATGGACGGCAGAATGGAGATGCTCGCCATTGCCAGAATTTCGTTCCACGGAGCGCCTTCCGTGACGTCGATGGACATTTTCAGCGCCAGCGCGATGGGGTATTTATCCACGCTGTAGACGTAAATCAGCGGACCGATAAAGTCGTTCATGGACCACATGAACTGGAACAGCGCCACCGAGATAATCGCCGGTTTCAGAATCGGCACCACCACGTACCACAGCACCTGAATAGAGTTGCAGCCGTCAATCTGCGCCGCTTCTTCCATGTCGCGCGGAACGCCGCGCAGGAACTGAATCAGCATGAAGACGAAGAACCCCTGAGTGGCAAAGGCCAGCGGCAGGTACAGCGGCAGATAGCTGTTCAGCATGCCCATTTCACGGAACATCAGGTACTGCGGGATCAGCAGTACGGTACTCGGCAGGAGCATGGTGGTGATCAGCGTGGCGAACCAGAATTTCTTCCACGGGATCTCGAAGCGGGCAAAGCCGTAGGCCACGATGGTGGAGGAGATAATGGTCAGCAGCACTTTCGGGATCACATACTTGAAGGTGTTCAGCATGTAGTGGCCGAAGTTGTACTCGGTGCCGGTTTTCCAGCCGTTGATAAAGCCATCCCAGGTCGCGTGGGCAGGCCACAGGCTCAGGGTGGTGAAGATCTCGTGGTTCGGTTTGAACGACGCCGAGAACATCCATACCAGCGGGTAGAGCATCAGCAGGCCGACGAACAGCAGGATCACGTAGCGAATCGAGCGGCTGACTTTTTCACGACGCAGCGTCCGCGCGACTTCACGTTCGGCGATGTCCCTTGCTTCAGAGATTTGTTGGATATCAGCCATTTTTGCCTCCCTTATCGGCGGAGTAGAACACCCAATATTTTGAAGACTTAAACGCAATGGCGGCAAAGACCGCGACCACCAGGAACAGCACCCATGCCAGCGCCGCGCCGTAGCCCATATCGAAGTACTTAAAGGCGGTGTCGTAGATATAGAGCGAGAACAGATAGGTGGAGTAGGTAGGGCCGCCGCCGGTGATGACGTACGGGCCGGTAAACTCCTGGAACGCCTGAGTGGTCTGCATGATGAAGTTGAAGAAAATCACCGGCGTGATTAGCGGCACCGTGACCTTCATAAACATCTGCCATTTTGACGCGCCATCGATCATCGCCGCTTCATATTGTGATTGCGGAACGTTCTGTAGCGCCGCAAGGAAGATGACCATCGCCGAACCGAACTGCCAGACGCGCAGCAGGGTGACGGACATCAGCGCCAGCGAGGGCTCGCCGAGCCAGTTGACCGGGTCGAAGCCAAGTACGCCGATAAAGCTGTTCAGCAGGCCGTCGATAGCAAACAGCGCGCGCCACAGAACGGCGATCGCCACCGAGCTACCGAGAATGGACGGGATATAGTAGGCGGTACGGAAAAAACCGATGCCGCGCAGCTTAAAGTTGAGGACAAAAGCGATCCCCAGCGCGAAAGCCAGTTTTAACGGGATGGTTAAAAAGACATACGCAAACGTCACGCCCATCGATTTCCAGAAGAGGCCATCTTCGGTCAGCATGTAGCGATAGTTTTCGATGCCGTTAAACACCGGTGGACTCATCAAATCGTACTCAGTGAAACTGAGGAAGAAAGATGAAACAAAGGGAAAGGCGGTAAAGACTATCAACCCTATGATATAGGGGGATATCCATGCCAATCCCAGCATTCTGTTTTCATTCATACATACCTACCTGGCTTACGAGTTTGTAATACGGATTCGGGGTTACTGCCTTTCCCGCGGCCCATGCCGCCGGAAAGTTAATGCGTTCCTGGTATGTCAGCGGTGAATCATTCCTTGTTAACGGTGCGTGTGTTGAGCGTTTTTGCGCGCTTGTCGTCCCTGGAGAACATCTGTTTTTTGATTTTGTCTTACCCAGCGTCCTGATTTTGTAAAACGCCGTTTTAATTTTATTTTATTGCTATTTATTACGGAGTCATTCGGTTGATCGCGGAAATGTGATCAAAGTCGAAACGATGTTTCAAAAAGGTGCTGGCGCGCGCATTTTGCAGGAGGCCAGGTCATAGAAAAGGATGAGCGGCAGGCGCAGTGAGGCTATTCAGGCGGGATTAATTGCTCTGCTAATCATTATGCTACGACATACTTTATGACAATTATTATTAGCGGAAAAGTTCAGAAAATGGTGGGCATGCCCGGCATGCCCTGGGGCAGGAGAGATTACTTTTGCAGAAAATCCTGACGAACGGGGGTAAAGGTATCAAGAAGCGTGCCCGGCTTAAGGCAGACGCAGCCGTGCATAATTTCCGGCTTCTTATAGAGCGTATCGCCGGCGCTGACTACGTGCTTTTCATCACCGATGGTGAACTCAAACTCGCCGGAGAGCACATAGGTGAGCTGCTCGTGCGGGTGATTATGCATCGGCCCGATAGCGCCCGCTTCGAAGTTCACTTCAACCGCCATCATCTTGCCATCGTGCGCAAGGATGCGGCGGGTGACGCCATTACCCAGATCTTCAAGGGTGGTCTCTTTATGAAAAATAAACATCCGCTGGTCCTGTAATTAAATGAAACAATGTTTCATTTAATCTATCGCATAATCTTCTAAAAGGAAACGATCGTCGGGAGAAGTGGAAAGTCGATCACAACTTTGTTTTACTGAAAACCTCACACAAGGAGGGATGATGAAAACGATTGGTCTGTTAGGCGGCATGAGCTGGGAATCGACGATTCCTTACTACCGGCTGATTAACGAAGGTATTAAAGCGCGCCTCGGCGGCCTGCACTCCGCCAGCCTGCTGCTGCACAGCGTGGATTTCCACGAAATTGAAGCCTGCCAGTCAAGCGGCGACTGGCAGCGCGCGGGCGAGATCCTCGCCCAGGCGGCGGCCGGCCTGCAGCAGGCGGGCGCCGAGGGGATCGTCCTGTGTACCAACACCATGCATAAAGTCGCGCAGGCGATAGAAACGCGCTGCGACGTGCCGTTTTTGCATATTGCCGACGCTACCGGACGAGCGATTATCGCAAAGGGCCAGCGCCGCGTTGCGCTATTAGGCACGCGCTATACCATGGAACAGGATTTTTATCGCGGCCGCCTGCAGCAGCAGTTTGCTATTGATACGCTGATTCCGGAAGCTGACGATCGCACGCGGATTAACCAGATCATTTTTGATGAACTGTGCCTCGGCGTCTTTAGCGAGCATTCACGCGACTACTATCTTCAGGTCATCGAGGCCCTGGCGGAGCAGGGGGCGGAAGGGGTGATTTTCGGCTGTACCGAAATCGGCCTGCTGGTGCCGGAAGAGAGCAGCCCGCTGCCGGTGTTTGATACGGCCGCGATCCACGCGGCGGACGCGGTGGAGTTTATGCTTTCCTGATGCTGAGGGCTGGAAAGCGCATGGTTAGCCCAATTTTAGATGCTTTTTAGACCTGGCCAAACCAGCTCAAGGAAGCGGCAGTAAAGACGTCAGGGGTTTATGAAAAGCC
>NZ_VOJB01000088.1:0-26328 GCF_007910085.1 Klebsiella sp. ME-303
CTACCGGTAATCACCTGCATTGCTTCGACACCGGCGGAAGAGGCCAGAGTTTCAAACTCCTGGAGATCTTCCATATCTTTGTCTTGCGAAAAATAGATGTGTACCAGTACCGCCTGCTCACCGGCATCATAACGGTCAAACAAGCGTAAACCCCTTATAAAATACCAGCGGGGAACGCAGAAAACCTGGCTCCCCGACGTGGAAAAACAGCATCTGCCTTATTCGGCGTCTTCGCTGTCTTGCTGCGGCGCAGAAGAACCCTGCGCACCACCACCGTGGTGATAGTTGTTTGTACCGCCGCCAGCATTGTTGCTGTGGTGTGACACCGGGCGAGACGGGACAACAGTAGAAATTGCGTGCTTATAGACCATCTGGCTGACCGTGTTTTTCAACAGGATCACGAACTGATCGAAAGACTCAATTTGCCCTTGCAGCTTAATACCATTCACCAAATAAATAGAAACCGGAACACGTTCCCGACGCAAAGCGTTCAGGAACGGATCTTGTAAAGATTGCCCCTTAGCCATTCTCTCTTTTCCTTATATGTATGCTTGTTTTGTACTCAGAACCTTACGATTCTTAAAAAAATTACGCACGATACCCGTTCAATTGTACACGTTCAGTCCAGGCTAGCACCAACAACCTGTAATACTTTGTTGAACGCTTGTTCAGGTTGTTCACTGTCTAACCAGTGGATACCTTCCCAACCGCGCAGCCAGGTCACCTGACGTTTAGCTAACTGTCTCGTGGCGCAAACACCTCGATAAACCATTTCATCATACGGGATCTCGCCATTTAGGTAAGACCACATCTGGCGATATCCGACACAACGAATGGAAGGCATATCCGTATGCAAATCTCCCCGGGCAAAAAGCGCCCGCACTTCTGCTTCAAAACCTGAAGCCAACATCTGATGAAAACGCTGTTCTATGCGCTGATGGAGCAGTTCACGGCTCGCCGGGGCGATGGCGAACTGGTGCACCTTATACGGCAGAGCATCACCTGACGTTTGCGTCAGCTCCGTTAAAGTTTTACCCGAAATGAAAAAAACTTCCAGTGCTCGGGAAAGTCTTTGCGGATCATTTGGATGAATACGCGCGGCGGCAACCGGATCAATTTCCTGTAGCTGCTGGTGTAACGCGTTCCATCCCTGCTCTGCGGCCTGTTGCTCGATCTTGGCTCTGACCTCAGGGTCAGCCGAGGGTAGAGGCGACAATCCTTCCAACAACGCCTTGAAATACAACATCGTTCCGCCAACCAGTAGCGGAATTCGCCCGGCAGCGACGATATCGGCCATCTCTGCCAGCGCATCGCGGCGGAAATCCGCCGCGGAATAAGCCTCGGCCGGGTCAAGAATATCCAGCAGACGATGCGGCGCAGCGCTCAGCTCCGCGGCATCGGGCTTGGCCGTGCCTATGTCCATTCCTCGATAGATGAGGGCTGAATCAACGCTAATCAACTCTACTGGCAAAACTTTACGTAAGGCGATAGCCAATGCGGTTTTACCAGAGGCCGTAGGGCCCATTAAAAATATTGCCTTAGGCAGGCTTGCCTCAGTTACATCACTCATCTTTCAGGGCATTCATCGCCGAATGTAAATCAACAGGTTGTAACAGACCACCCGGCGGCGCTTTAACCAGCTGCGGACATAAGCGTTCGATATCCGCCAGGACGGCAATCGCCTGCGCCATGTTCCACTGCGCATGTTCGCTCGCCAGATTACGCGCTATCCACTGAGCAATGTTGCTGACGTCGACGGTTTTTTGCTGCGCCAGGTAGCCTATCAGTTCAGGAATCAAGATTTGTAAATTTTGTTGTCTTAAGGGTAAAGGCACTGCGCGGACCGTCACGTGGTGCGCATCGGACTGGAGTTCAATACCGACCTCAGCCAGCGCCGACTGCGCCTGCTTGAGCGCGTCTTTTTCCTCGTCGGACACTTTTATCCGCAGCGGAATAAGCAGCGGTTGGGCGCAAACCACCTCTGCGCCCGGCGTTAGCTGCGCCTGGCGCAGCCAGCGCTCAGCAACCGGCAGAGCCAGCAGCGCTAACTTACCGCCGCGCTCCAGCAGCGCGCAGTCGCTATCGATAATCGTCAGTACGCGGCCAAAGCTTTGGCTATGACCCGACAGGCCTTCCGCTGCCGGTGCGGGAGCCAGGGGTTTGCGCTCCGTGGCCGGCGTGTCCAGCAGTTGGCGATAAAGCGCACCCTGCTGTTTTTGGTAGCCTGGCTGCGCGTGCGGCCAGGCGGCTCCGCCAGATGAACCCGAGGCGGCGGACTCTCGCGAACCTCCGGTATTAAAACGCGGCGCGGCGGGCTCATCCCGGTAACGGGGAGCGGCGCTTTCACGCGCGACCGCCGGCTGGGCAAAATGATTGCCGCCCGCCGCAATGCGGTTTTCCGGCACCTGTCGCGGCGCGGGCTCATCGCCCTCTTCCGCCAACGGCACCTCCAGCTGCTGCTGCAGGACGCTCAGCACGCCCTGATAGATAAAGTCATGCACCAGGCGCGACTGATGAAAACGCACTTCATGTTTGGCCGGATGGACGTTCACATCCACCTGATGCGGATCTATCTTCAGATATAGCACAAAGGCAGGCTGCTGGTCGGCGCCCAGTTTGTCTTCACAGGCCTGGCGAATCGCGTGATTAATCAGGCGATCGCGCATCATCCGCCCATTGACGTAGCAATACTGAATCTCCGCCAGCGTCGGATTGGTATGTAGCGGATCGGCCACCCAGCCGCTGAGGGTCAGGTCGCCGTGCTGCCACTCAATCGCCAGCGCGTGTTCGAGAAATGGCAAACCGCAGATCGCGCCCAGACGCCGCTCACGCTGACCGTCCTGCGATACCGCCCGGTACTGGCGCACGGCCTTGCCGTTGTGGCTGAGGTTGATGGTCACGTCGAAGCGCGCCAGCGCGATGCGCCGCACGATCTCGTCGATATGGCCAAACTCGGTTTTCTCGGTGCGCATAAATTTGCGCCGGGCGGGGGTGTTATAAAACAGATCCAGCACTTCCAGCGTTGTTCCCACCGGGTGCGCCGCCGGCTTCACGGTGACCGCCTGATCGCGCCCTTCGGCATAGGCCTGCCAGGCCTCCTGCTGCTCCTCGGTACGCGAGGTCAACGTCAGGCGAGCCACTGAGCTGATACTGGCCAGAGCTTCGCCGCGAAAGCCGAGGCTAATGATCGCCTCAAGGTCATCCAGCGAAGCAATTTTACTGGTGGCGTGACGAGCCAGCGCCAGCGCCAGTTCGTCTTTTTTGATGCCGCAGCCGTTATCGCGAATGCGGATTAACTTCGCCCCGCCGCGCTCAATATCAATGTCGATACGCGTCGCCCCGGCATCGAGGCTATTTTCCACCAGCTCTTTGACCACCGACGCCGGACGTTCCACCACTTCACCTGCGGCAATCTGGTTGGCGAGCTGCGGCGGTAGAACCTGAATCGGCATGGCCGTCTCCTTAATTTAACAACGTCCCGTCTGACGAACCTGCGCTGGCAGTCTGCGCGGCTGCCCCGCGCGGCGCGGATTGCAGAGGGTGCTGCATAAAGTAGTTACGCAGGCCGTTATAAATCGCCTCTGCGACCTGCTGCTGATAAGCATCGCTGCCCAGCAGCCGCTCTTCGCCGGTATTACTGATAAAACCCGTTTCCACCAGGATCGACGGGATATCCGGCGAACGCAGTACGCCGAGGCTGGCATGCTCAGGACGACGCTTATGTAAATCGCCGATCCGCTGCAGCTGGCTCAGCACATTGGTCGCCACATCATACCCGACGCGCTGGGAATGGCCGAACTGTAAATCCAGCACCGCCTGGCTCAGGTAAGGGTCCGACTGGCTGTTGGCCAGTACATCGCCCGCGCCGCCCAGCAGTTCTGACTGTTTCTCATGCTGCTCGAGCCAGCCGGCCATTTCGCTGTTCGCGCGGCGGTTGGAAAGCACCCAAACCGAGGCCCCGGTAGCATCGCGATTCGGCGCAGCGTCGGCGTGAATCGAGACAAGGAAATTGGCGTTTTGCTTACGTGCGACGTCAGAACGCCCCATGACGGAAATGAAATAATCGCCGTCGCGCGTCAGCACGGGCCTGAACTGCGGATCGGCATTCAGCAGCGCGCGGAGCTTGCGCGCAATCGCTATGGTCACATTCTTCTCTTTCGTGCCGTTCGGACCAATGGCTCCCGGATCCTGGCCGCCGTGGCCGGCGTCAATGGCGATAATCACTTTATCGTCGCCGGAAACGGTACGCGCCGCAGGACGCGTTACGCTACTGGTGCTGGTCACCGCGGTGAGCCGGTCGTTATCGGCTTTAAACGGGTTGCGCGCGGGTTCGCTCGGACGCACGGGCTGCGCCACGGGCCTTTCCGCCTGTCTAACCACCACCGGCTGGGGTGGAGGCGGAGGCGGCGCGTCGGCGTTAATCGTAAACACCACGGTGTAGTTAGAGCCGTTCTGCTGTTTCACCGCGCGGGTTTTGCCGTCGGCGGTGAGATCCACCAGCAGGCGCAACGACTGCGTATCCTGCGGCGTCCCGGAACGAATGCTTTTTACCAGATTATTGCCGCTAAACTGCAGCGGTAGCCCCTGGAGTACGCCAGTCTGTTTAATATCCAGCGCCACGATGCGTTTGCCCTGGGGGGTAAACGAATATTCAGGTTCGCCGATAAAGCTAATGGTAATGCGGGCCTGCCGATCGCCATTTGAGACCTGGATATCGGATAAACTTGCCGCAGTGGCCTGAATGCTGAACAGCATCAGTGCGGCGGCCAGCCAACTGGTTAAGCGATACATCATCCCGTCGTCCTTCAGGCTAATTAGCCAAACGCGCCAATAAAGACTCACCCAATGAGGAGACCGCGGTTACGCGCGCCTCACGCCCTTGTGCCTGATACTCAAGGTGAATTTCAACATCCGGGTCCGGCAGTACTCCCGTGCCCTGCTGCGGCCATTCCACCAGGCAGATAGCATCGTCAGTAAAATAATCGCGGATCCCCATAAACTCGAGTTCCTCAGGATCCGCCAGGCGATAAAGATCGAAGTGATAGACCATCAAATTATCGAGACTGTAAGGCTCGACGAGGGTGTAGGTTGGGCTTTTAACGTTGCCACGGTGACCGAGAGCCTGAAGGAAACCGCGGCTAAAGGTGGTCTTACCCGCCCCTAAATCGCCATACAAATAGATGACCGTCGCGCCAGCGCATGCCTGCGCGACGCGGTTGCCAAGGCTTAAAGTCGCCTGCTCATCGGGTAAAGGAATCACTCGGTTAATCATGGTCTACGTCAATCACATCCGGGTTAACAACACGCCTGAGCGTGAAAAAAAGATCGGTCGCCAGCATTCCGCGGGTGCCGTGTCTCGCCGCCAGCCGATCGGCGGCTTCGCCATGAGCAACGCATCCGGCGCAGGCAGCATCATACGGCGTCAGGCGCTGGCCTAACAACGCAGCGACAATACCGGTCAGCACATCGCCCATCCCGCCGCTGGCCATCCCAGCGTTACCGGCGTCGATAATAGCCATTTCGCCCGTTTCGCTCGCCACGATCGTACCTGCACCTTTCAGCACCACGATGCCACCATAACGTTTTACCAGACGTTGTGCAGAATGTAAGCGATCGCTTTCAATTTCTGCCACACTCACGTTCAGCAGGCGGGCGGCTTCGCCGGGATGCGGCGTCAGCACGCGATTGTGACGTTTATCGGGATTGATTGCCAGCAGGTTCAGCGCATCCGCATCCCAGACCATTGGTTTGCGAAAATTCTCCGCCTGGCGTAGCGCATTTTTACCCCACTCGCCCTGCCCCAGACCCGGCCCAATCGCAATGACATCCGCCCAGTGCAGACTCTCTTCGAGAGAGCGGGACGTCAGCTCATGGACCATCAGCTCCGGCCTGGCGGTCAGAATGGGGGCAATGTTGTCCCGGTGAGTCAGTACTCGCACCAGCCCGGCGCCCGCGCGCAGCGCCGCTTCACCGCTCATTCGTATGGCGCCCGCCGTCCCCGGTTCGCCGCCAATAATCACCAGCTTACCGTGGTCGCCTTTGTGCGAGGTTGGACGCCGCGGCGGCAGCCAGCCGGGGAGCTGCGAGGCATCGAAGCGACTGAGCGCCGTCGTTTGGCCTGCCAGCCAACCCTCAAGCCCCAGGGCGTGGTGATGCAAACGGCCAACGACATCGCGGGCTTTGCCGGTCAGCAGCCCCGGCTTAAGCGCGATAAAGGTGATGGTATGAGCGGCATGGATAACCGCGCCCGGCGTCGTCCCCGTTTGCGCATTCAGGCCGGAGGGGATATCCAGCGCCACAACCGCAGCCGGATGGGCGTTTGCCCGCGCGATCAGCGCCGCAACGTTTTCCCGGGGCGCGCTCTGTAACCCGGTACCGAGCAGGCCGTCAATAATCAGCGTGATATCTTCCGGCCAGGGGATGCTGGCGGCATGAATCGTGCCGCCGGCGTTGAGCCACTCCTCACGCGCGAGGCTGGCCTCTTCCGGCAGCGGCTTCTCGCTCTCCAGCGCCAGCAGCGTGACCTGAATGCCTCGCGACTGTGCCAGGCGAGCCACCACGTAGCCGTCGCCGCCGTTATTACCGTGGCCGCAGAGAATCAGCCAGTGCCGGCTTTCAGGATACTGGACGCGCGCAAGCTCAAAAGCCGCTTCGCCCGCACGACGCATCAGTTCATACAACGTCAGCCCAAGGGTATCCGCCGCCTCTTTTTCCGCTCGTCGTAGCGCCTCCGCCGACCAGATGATATGTGGTATACTCCCGGTGTTTTTCGTCATCGTATGGTCCATCATGTCACAGCCCCTCGATCTCAATCAGTTAGCGCAGCAAATCAAACAATGGGGCACAGAGTTGGGGTTCCAGCAGGTCGGTATTACCGATACCGATCTCAGCGCCAGCGAACCTAAACTGCAGGCCTGGCTGGATAAACAATACCACGGCGAAATGGCGTGGATGGCGCGTCATGGCATGATGCGCGCGCGCCCCCATGAGCTCCAGCCCGGTACCCTGCGCGTAATTAGCGTGAGAATGAACTACCTGCCCGCTAATGCCGCTTTCGCCCGCACCCTGAAAGACCCCGCGGTGGGTTACGTTAGCCGTTACGCCCTCGGACGGGACTATCACAAGCTATTACGTCATCGCCTGAAAAAATTAGGTGAGATGATTCAGGGACAGTGTGCTTCGCTCAATTTTAGACCTTTTGTCGATTCCGCGCCGATTCTTGAACGCCCTTTAGCCGAAAAAGCGGGGCTGGGATGGACAGGTAAGCACTCGCTCATCCTTAGTCGCGATGCCGGCTCGTTCTTTTTCCTCGGTGAACTGCTTATCGATCTCCCTCTTCCCATTGACCAGCCCGTCAAGGAAGAGTGCGGCCGCTGCGTTGCCTGTATGACCATCTGCCCAACCGGCGCCATCGTCGAGCCCTATACCGTCGATGCCCGGCGCTGTATTTCCTATCTGACTATCGAACTGGAAGGCGCTATTCCGGAAGAGTTTCGTCCGCTGATCGGCAACCGCATATACGGCTGCGATGACTGCCAGTTGATTTGCCCGTGGAACCGCTTCGCGCAGCTCACCGATGAAGAGGATTTCAGTCCGCGCAAGGCGCTACACGCCCCGGCGCTTATTGAGCTGTTCGCCTGGAGCGAACCCTGGTTTTTAAAAGTGACGGAAGGTTCGGCCATTCGCCGTATTGGTCATCTGCGCTGGCTGCGTAATATCGCCGTCGCGTTGGGCAACGCGCCCTGGGATGAAGCGAACCTGAAGGCGCTGGAAAGCCGCAGGGGTGAGCACCCGCTTCTCGACGAACATATCGAGTGGGCGATGGCGCAGCAAATTGAAAAGAGAAATGCCAATGTGGTTGAGGTGCAGTTACCCAAAAAGCTGCGTCTGGTCAGGGTGGTTGAAAAAGGGCTACCGCGCGACGCCTGATTCATTCACAGGGTGTGAATAAAAATAAAAACACATTGCGTTTCAAGGGGCAGACGTTCGTCAAGTGATCGGATTAACACTTTGAAATGAAATTTAACTCTTATTTTTCAATTAGATATAAGAATACTATTTACATAGTGAAGTAATTTTCTGAGAGAGGACGAAAGGTTAACCTGTGGATAACTCTGTTCACAGTATTTTCAGGACCGGGCGAAAATCATCACCGGCGCGTGCTTGCGCTGTGGATAAACTGGGTATGAGAAGAAATTTGGAGCGGGAAACGAGACTCGAACTCGCGACCCCGACCTTGGCAAGGTCGTGCTCTACCAACTGAGCTATTCCCGCTTGGGTATGGTAACTTTCAAATTTTGGAGCGGGAAACGAGACTCGAACTCGCGACCCCGACCTTGGCAAGGTCGTGCTCTACCAACTGAGCTATTCCCGCTTGGGTGTGGTAACTTTCAAATTTTGGAGCGGGAAACGAGACTCGAACTCGCGACCCCGACCTTGGCAAGGTCGTGCTCTACCAACTGAGCTATTCCCGCATACTTCTGGCCATATTTCTATGGCGTCGTGATTTGCATTTCTGCTTCGTCACGGGAGGCGCATTATACGAGAATTCGATTTACCTGCAACCCCCCTGAGCGCAATTTTTTTCGTTTTTGGTTTAAGTGACCACTTTATCACCACACACCGGCCTGAATTGTCTAAATAACCAGCAAATGCGGCAAAATCACTTTTTCCCGGCCCGCTAAAGGCGCAAAATCGCTCAAGTTTATAGGCGGATATCGCCCGCTGACGGTCAACAACGATGACAACCAGGGAAATAAAATGAAAAAAGCGCTTACCGTCCTGCTGCTGGCCACGCTTGCCACAGGAACAGCATCGGCAACAACGCTACATTTTGGGACAACGACGGCCAATCCGCCGTATGAAACCGTCAATGGTAAAAATCAGCCCACGGGTTTTGATATCGACCTGGCCAACGCGCTGTGCAGGCAGATGCAGGTCGAATGCAAATTCACACCCCAGGGGTTCGATACCCTCATCCCGGCGCTGCGCTTTAAGAAATTCGACGCCTTGATTGCCGGTATCGAAGTGATTCCGATGCGAGAAAAGCAGGTTGCGTTCAGCCATCCCTATCGTCAGGCGCTGTCCGGCGTAGTTGTCACCGCGAAAGACGCCGCCCACACCTTTGCCGATCTGAAGGATAAAAAAATCGGCGTCGTGAAAGGCACCCTTCATCAGCACTATCTGCGGGAGAAACAAAAAGCCGTGCATGCGGTGCCTTACGACAGCGACGAAAGCGCCCTGAGCGCGCTGAAAGAAGGCGTGATTAGCGGCGTGATGGGCGATCAGGAGACGTTAACGAAATGGCTCCAGGATAACCCCGACTACGCCATGATGGACGAACGCGCCACGGATCCCGGCTACTACGGTAAGCAGTACGCCATTGCGGTACGTAAAGACGATCCTGAGCTGCTGAATAACATCAATGCCGCTCTGGATGTCGTAAAAGCCTCGCCGGAGTTCCAGGCCATGGAACAGAAGTGGTTTAAATAGTCGGGGGTATGACCGGGGCGTGTTGGCCCCGGCACGGGCGTTAAAGCTTAATAAAGTGTTCGCGATAGTAGGCCAGTTCCGCGACCGATTCGCGAATATCGTCCATCGCCTGATGGGTTCCTTGTTTCTTAAAACCGTCGAGAATTTCCGGCTTCCAGCGACGAGCCAGCTCTTTGAGCGTGCTGACGTCCAGATAGCGGTAGTGGAAATACGCTTCCAGCTCAGGCATATATTTAAACAAGAAGCGGCGATCCTGGCCGATGCTATTGCCGCAGATCGGCGACTTACCTGCCGGTACCCACTTTTTGAGGAATTCGATAGTCGCCAGTTCGGCTTCACGATCGCCCTGGGTACTCGCCTTCACCCGCTCCACCAGCCCGCTGCCGGTATGGGTACGCACGTTCCACTCGTCCATCAACGCCAGCTGCGCGTCTGACTGGTGCACCGCAATGGTCGGCCCTTCCGCCAGAATGTTCAGATTCGCGTCGGTCACCAGGGTGGCGATTTCGATGATGCGATCGCGCTCCGGATCCAGCCCCGTCATTTCAAGATCGATCCAAATCAGGTTGTTTTCATCTGCACTCATGTTATTTTCCACCCTTCTTACGTCACTATATTCATCTAAAATAGCGTGTATCATAGAGGTTTTGCCCGTACAGGGCGACCAGGAGCCAGTTCGATTGAGTAAAAATAAACTCTCCAAAGGCCAACAGCGCCGCGTGAAGGCCAACCACCAGCGCCGCCTGAAAACGACTTCGGAGAAGGCCGATTTTGATGACAACCTGTTCGGTGAGAAATCCGAAGGGACCGTCATTAGCCGCTTTGGCATGCATGCCGATGTCGAATCCGCCGACGGTAGCGTCCACCGTTGCAACATACGCCGCACTATCCGTTCGCTGGTCACCGGCGATCGCGTGGTCTGGCGGCCTGGCAAAAGCGAAGCTGACGGCGTCAACGTCAAGGGCATCGTCGAGGCCGTCCATGAACGGACCTCCGTACTGACGCGTCCGGATTTCTACGACGGCGTCAAACCCATCGCCGCCAATATCAATCAGATTGTCATTGTTTCCGCGATCTTGCCTGAGCTTTCTCCGAATATTATCGACCGCTACCTCGTGGCCTGCGAAACGCTGAACGTTGAGCCGCTGATCGTGCTCAATAAGATCGACCTGCTGGATCAGGCGAGCATGGACTTCGTCAACGAGCAAATGGACATTTATCGCCATATTGGTTACCGCGTACTGATGGTCTCCAGCCGCACGCAGGATGGCCTGAAGCCGCTTGAAGAGGCGCTCACCGATCGTATCAGTATCTTTGCCGGGCAGTCAGGGGTAGGCAAATCCAGCCTGCTGAACGCGCTGCTGGGCCTGCATGATGACCAAATCCTCACCAATGACGTTTCGGATGTCTCCGGACTGGGGCAGCACACCACCACGGCCGCGCGCCTGTACCACTTCCCGCACGGCGGCGATGTGATTGACTCGCCGGGCGTACGCGAGTTCGGCCTGTGGCATCTCGACGCGGAACAAATCACCCACGGCTTTGTCGAATTCCATGATTATTTAGGCCGCTGCAAATACCGCGACTGCAAACACGACAATGACCCGGGCTGCGCCATTCGCGAAGCGGTGGAGAAAGGCGAAATCGCCGAAAGCCGGTTTGAAAACTACCATCGCATTCTGGAAAGCATGGCGCAGGTACAGGTAAAAACGCGTAAAAGCTTTTCATCAACCGATGACTGACATTTAAGCTGAGCATCGTTAGAATCGTCCCCCTTTTTTCAGGCTCCGCTGCTCCGCGGGGCCAGGAACGACAAATAATGGCCTGGAGGCTACCTTGTTAAACGATCTTAAACTTTCACTGCAATACATTCTGCCTAAACTGTGGCTCACCCGCCTCGCAGGCTGGGGTGCACGCAAACGAGCAGGCTGGCTGACAAAACTGGTCATCGATCTGTTCGTGAAATATTACAAGGTCGATATGAAAGAGGCGCAAAAGCCTGACACCGCCAGCTACCGTACCTTTAACGACTTCTTCGTTCGCCCGCTGCGCGACGACGTCCGTCCGCTAAACACCGACCCGAGCGTGCTGGTGATGCCCGCCGACGGCGTCATCAGCCAACTGGGCGCCATTGAAGACGACAAAATTTTGCAGGCTAAAGGCCATAACTACAGCCTGGAAGCGCTGCTGGCCGGTAACTACCAGATGGCTGACCTGTTCCGTAACGGTAGCTTCGTCACCACCTATCTTTCGCCGCGCGATTACCACCGCGTGCATATGCCGTGCAACGGTATTCTGCGCGAAATGATCTACGTGCCGGGGGATCTGTTTTCCGTAAACCATCTGACCGCGCAAAACGTGCCGAATCTTTTTGCCCGCAACGAGCGCGTCATCTGCCTGTTCGACACTGAGTTTGGCCCTATGGTGCAAATCCTCGTCGGCGCCACCATCGTCGGCAGCATCGAAACCGTGTGGTCCGGTACCGTCACGCCGCCGCGCGAAGGCATCATTAAGCGCTGGACCTGGCCTGCTGGCGATAGCGAAGGCTCCGTCGCCCTGCTGAAAGGCCAGGAGATGGGCCGCTTTAAGCTGGGCTCCACGGTGATTAACCTGTTTGCTCCGGGCCAGGTGAAGCTGGTTGAGCAGTTACAAAGCCTGTCGGTGACCAAAATAGGCCAGCCGCTGGCGATCGCGCCTGAAGCCGCGGCGCCGGTAGAGCCCGCGCCGCTGGCGGAAGAAGAAGTCCGCGCTGAACACGCAGCCAGCCCGCTGGTTGACGATAAACAAGACGAAGGTTAATTCCTGAAAAAAGGTTACGCCGTGCGCCTGATATACACTTTCCTGTTGGCCTGGTGCCTCAGTTTTGGGGCGTACGCAGCGACAGCCCCGGATGCTAAACAGATAGCCCAGGAACTGGAACAGGCGAAGGCGGCAAAGCCCGCCCAGCCTGAAACCGTTGAAGTCCTGCAATCTGCCCTGAACGCCCTTGAGGAGCGTAATGCCTCCCTTGAGCGCGCCCGTCAGTACCAGGACGTTATCGATAACTTCCCCAAACTGTCGCAAAACCTGCGCGCGCAGCTCAACAATCTCAGCGATGAGCCGCGCCAGGTCTCCACTACCCTCTCCTCCGATGCCCTGAACCAGGAGATTCTCCAGGTCAGCAGCCAGCTGCTGGAAGCCAGTCGTAAAGCTCAGCAGGAGCAGGATCGCGCCCGCGACATCGCCGACTCCCTCAACCAGCTGCCGCAGCAGCAGAGCGATGCCCGCCGCCAGCTGAATGAGGTTGAACGCCGGGTCGGCGCGCAAAGCAGCAATACCCCGCTGGCACAGGCGCAAAATCTTGGTCTGCAGGCGGAGTCCGCGCGGCTGAAAGCGCTGGTCGATGAGCTGGATCTGGCGCAGCTTTCCGCCAATAACCGCCAGGAGCTCTCACGGTTGCGATCTGAGCTGGCGCAGAAAGAGAGCGAGCAGCTCGACGCCTGGCTACAGGCGCTGCGAAATCAGCTCAATAACCAACGGCAGCGTGAGGCGGAAAAAGCGCTGGAAAGCACCGAACTGCTGGCGGAAAACAGCGAAAACCTGCCGCCGGATATCGTGGCGCAGTTTAAAGTTAACCGCGAGCTGTCGCAGGCGCTCAACCAGCAGGCGCAGCGGATGGATTTGATCGCCTCGCAGCAGCGCCAGGCGACAAATCAGACCCTCCAGGTGCGTCAGGCGTTAAACACCCTGCGCGAGCAGTCCCAGTGGCTGGGCTCTTCCAATCTGCTTGGTGAAGCCCTGCGCGCGCAGGTGGCGCGGCTGCCGGAAATCCCGCGGCCGCAGCAGCTGGATACCGAAATGGCGCAGCTGCGCGTGCAGCGCCTGCGCTATGAGGATCAGCTCGGCAAACAGCCGCAGCTAAGACAAATTCGTCAGGCCAGCGGTGAACCGCTCACCGCGGAACAGAACCGTATTCTGCAGGCCCAGATGCGCACGCAGACCGAGCTGCTCAACTCCCTGCTGCGCGGCGGCGATACGCTTATGCTCGAACTGACCAAGCTGAAGGTCGCTAACGGTCAGCTAGAGGATGCGCTTAAAGAGATCAACGAAGCGACCCATCGCTATCTGTTCTGGACCTCGGACGTCAGCCCAATCGGCTTCTCATGGCCGCTGGAGATCGTTCAGGATCTCCGCCGCCTGATCTCGCTCGATACCATGAGCCAGCTCGGTAAGGCCAGCATGATGATGCTGACCAGCAAAGAGACCCTGCTGCCGCTCTTCATCGCGCTCATTCTGGTGGGGTTCAGTATTAGCTCACGCCGCCATTTCACCAGCTTCCTTGAGCGCTCCAGCGCGCGCGTCGGTAAGGTTACGCAGGATCACTTCTGGCTCACCCTGCGCACGGTGTTCTGGTCCATACTGGTGGCCTCGCCGCTGCCGGTGCTGTGGATGACGCTGGGCTACGGGCTGCAGGCCGCCTGGCCTTTCCCGCTGGCCGTAGCGATTGGCGATAGCGTCACCGCCACGGTACCGCTGCTGTGGGTCGTGATGATTTGCGCCACGTTCGCCCGCCCTAACGGCCTGTTTATCGCCCACTTTGGCTGGCCGCGCAGCCGCGTCAGCAAAGCGATGCGCTACTACCTGATGAGCATCGGGCTGATCGTGCCGCTGATTATGGCGCTGATTACTTTCGATAACCTCAACGATCGCGAGTTCTCCGCCTCGCTGGGCCGCCTCTGCTTTATGCTGATTTGCGGCGCGCTGGCGATGGTAACCCTGAGCCTGAAACGCGCCGGCATTCCGCTGTATCTCGACAAAGAAGGCAGCGGCGACAATATGCTGAACCGGCTGCTGTGGAATATGCTGCTCGGCGCGCCGCTGATAGCGATGCTGGCGGCGGCGATCGGCTATCTCGCCACGTCGCAGGCGCTGCTCGCCAGGCTTGAAACCTCGGTCGCCATCTGGTTCCTGCTGCTGGTGGTTTATCACATCATACGCCGCTGGATGCTGATCCAGCGGCGCCGCCTGGCGTTCGATCGCGCGAAGCACCGTCGGGCGGAGATCCTCGCCCAGCGCGCCCGCGGCGAAGAGGAAGTCCAGCATACCAGCAGCCCGGAAGGTTCGATGGAAGCAGAGGTCAGCGAGGTCGATCTTGATGCCATCAGTACCCAGTCGTTGCGTCTGGTGCGCTCCCTGCTGATGCTGATCGCGCTGGTGTCGGTTATCGTGCTGTGGTCAGAAATCCACTCCGCGTTTGGCTTCCTGGAGAATATCTCGCTGTGGGACGTCACCTCCACGGTACAGGGCGTTGAGAGCCTGGAGCCGATTACCCTCGGCGCGGTGCTGATAGCCATCCTGGTGCTGATTATTACTACCCAGCTGGTGCGCAACCTGCCCGCGCTGCTGGAGCTGGCTATCCTCCAGCATCTGGAACTGACGCCGGGCACCGGCTACGCCATCACCACCATCACTAAGTATCTGCTGATGCTGATCGGCGGTCTGGTCGGCTTCTCGATGATTGGCATTGAGTGGTCCAAGCTGCAGTGGCTTATTGCCGCGCTCGGTGTGGGTCTCGGTTTTGGCCTGCAGGAGATCTTCGCCAACTTTATCTCGGGCCTGATTATCTTGTTTGAGAAACCGATCCGCATTGGCGATACGGTCACCATTCGCGATCTCACCGGCAGCGTGACGCGTATTAATACCCGCGCCACCACCATCAGCGACTGGGACCGTAAAGAGATTATCGTACCGAACAAGGCGTTCATCACCGAACAGTTCATCAACTGGTCGCTGTCGGATTCGGTGACCCGCGTGGTGCTAACGGTGCCTGCTCCGGTAGATGCCGATACCGAAGAGGTGGCGCAGATCCTGTTAAATGCCGCGCACCGCTGTTCGTTGGTTATCGATACCCCGGCGCCGGAAGCGTTTCTTGTTGATCTGCAGCAGGGGATCCAGATTTTCGAGCTGCGTATCTACGCCGCCGAAATGGGGCACCGGATGCCGCTGCGCCACGAGATGCACCAGCTGATTCTGGCCGGATTCCGCGAGCACGGTATCGATATGCCGTTCCCGCCGTTCCAGATGCGCCTGGAGAGCATCGATGGCAGAAAAAGCAGCAGGGCGCTGACCTCGGCAGGGAAAACCAGCCGCGCGCCCGGCAGCCTGTAAGAACGGCCTTGCCTGAACGCAGGCAAGGCCAGCGTTTTAGCTCTCCTGAACCATCAGCTGCACCGCCGTACGCCGGCGGTAATTCTCATAGATCCCCAGCGCCAGCAGCGAAAAGAAAGCCGGTCCGCCGACCATCCACAGCGCGCTGCTCCAGTCACCTGCTTCCATCACCGGCTCAATCACGGTAAAGATATTGGCAAATGCCACCACCAGTACCACAACGGCGGTCGCCAGCAGCGTCGAGCCGCGGTGTTTAAAAATCACAAAGGGGCGATCGAGATCCTGCTTCGCCTTAAAAAAAGGAAATGCCAGCGTTAAAAACAGATACGGCAGCGTCATAGAGACATTCGCCATCAGCGTCAGTTTGTTATAAAACGCCGACGCGGTATCGCCCCCAAAGGAAACCAGCAGAATAAACACGCTCACCAGCAGGCACTGCCACCACATGGCGTTCGCCGGCATACCGTTCGCGTTAATTCGCGTCATTGCTGAAGGCCAGAGCGCTTTTGGCGTGCCCTGAATAATCGCCTTTAACGGCGAGTAGCTCAGGGTAAAGAAAGCGCCGGTATAAGCGAGGAACATGGCGAGTCCGGTGATTCTGGCAAACCATAATCCGCTCAGGGCGGCGACGGCGGGCGGCAGATGCATCGCATTAGCCAGGGTGGCGCCAAGGCGGGTCATCAGCACGTAGGTGATATTACCGAGGTTCGTGGAAGGGTTGCTCAATACCTGCTGCCAGTTGGCGCTCACGCCCCACAGAACAATCGCCAGCGAATAGCCAACAGAAATGACGACCGCCGCGATAACAATGCCTTTGGCAAAATTCTTTTCCGGCTGCTCGGTTTTATCCACCAGACCGCCAACCGCTTCGATTCCGCCGTAGGCAAAGATGGCAAAAACCACGAACGATAGCATCGCCAGACCGGACTGATAGCCTGGATTAGGCGAGGCCGTGAAATCCAATGGTTGGGCAAAATGGCCGCCGTTGAGCAGTAAAATCACCAGGCTCACCAGCAGCAGGACCAGATTAAGGCCCATGACCGCGATCCCCCCGACGGCGGTAATTTTGGCGATTTTGTGCATGCCTTTTACCGCGACAAAGGTCACCAGCAGCATCCAGCACGCGGCAAGAATACCGACCGTTTGCGTGGAAGTCAGTCCGGCCAGCGCCCAGGATTGCGTTTTATCCGCGCCGAATAAGAATGTGGAAAACGGCACCCAAATTTTAGCCGCCGTGCTGACCATCCAGACCACATAGGATGAAAACCACATAAAGGCCCCCATAAACGCAAAGCGCGGGCCGACGCTATGATTCATCCATGAATAGATCCCGCCCTCCTCCTTACGATAGGCCGCCCCCATCTCCGCCATCATTAGCGCAAACGGGATAAAGAAAAACAGAGCGGAGAAGAGATAAAACGGCATCGCGCTGTAGCCCATCAGGTAGAACGCAGAGGGGCTGTTTGCAAAACCAAATACCGAGGTGAAGATCATTAATATCAGCCCAATCAGGCTCATCTTCTTTATTTGCTGGTGCATAAATCTATCCAAACGCGGTATCGCGGCAGAGGATGCCGGATAGCCCAAAAAAATGAGCGCGGATAGTAGCAAAAAACCAAATGGTTATTGTGGGTATTAGGGCTAAAAGGCGAGCTTCCCTTCCATCATCGAAAGGGAAGCTAAGAGAGGATCAGGCGCGGTCGACGGTGAAAGAGAGAACCTCACCGATGCTTTCTGCCCCCAGGGCCAGCATCACGACGCGGTCAACGCCCAGCGCCACGCCGGAACAATCCGGCAGCCCGGCTTCGAGAGCGGCCAGCAGATTATGATCGATTGGCTGCTGCGGAAGGCCGCGAGCCGCACGCTTGCGGTTATCCTGCTCAAAACGCTGCCGCTGTTCGCGCGCGTCGGTCAGCTCATGAAAACCGTTCGCCAGCTCAATGCCTTTGTAATAGACCTCAAAACGTTCCGCCACGCGGTGATCTTCGGTGCTGATTTGCGCCAGCGACGCCTGACTTGCCGGGAAGTGATAAATAAACGTCGGACGATCTTTACCGATGTGCGGCTCGACGCCCATGGTAAAAAGTAGCTGAAGCAGCGTATCCCGGTCCTCTTCCGTATCGGCAATATTGCTCAGATCCAGCTTCGCCGCCGCTTCGCGCAGCTGCGTTTTATCCGCCGACAGCGGATCGATTTCCAGATGACGCTGGAAGGCTTGCTGATAGGAGAGGCTTTCGGCTGGCTGGCAGTCGAGGACCTGCTGGAGCAGATCGTCCACTTCATTGATCAGCCGGTACATGTCATAGCACGGACGATACCACTCCAGCATGGTGAATTCCGGGTTATGGTGGCGCCCCATCTCTTCATTGCGGAAGCTACGACACAGCTGAAAGACCGGGCCGCAGCCGGCCGCCAGCAGGCGCTTCATATGATACTCCGGGCTGGTCATCAGGTACAGATTCAGTCCCTGAGAATGACCAGGACCGACGAAACGCGTCTCAAACGGGACCATATGAATATCCGTCACCGTCGCCTGACTCATGCAGGGCGTCTCCACCTCCAGCACGCCGCGGTCGGTAAAGAAACGGCGAATTTCCGCCATCACCGCTGCACGTTTTAATAGATTTGGAATGGATGCGCTCGGCTGCCAGGTTGCCGTTTCGCTCATGGTACGTTCTCCGATTTGAAACAAGGGCACGAAGTCTACTCGTAACTGGCGGATGAAACAAATTTTGTGCGAATACGTAAACGCGTTACATACACTTAATTTATTGATAACCCAAAAACATAAAGCAATGAGATAAAGGACCGCACAGAACGATAAAAAAATCGAACACGTCAATTTTCCCTCATAACCCTACGGCTATACTCCTTACCTATAAAGGAGCAGTGATACGTTTTCGCCAGCCCGGCGGCGAAATAAACAAAAACTGGAGGAATGTCGTGCAAACTTTTCAAGCCGATCTTGCCGTAATAGGCGCAGGCGGAGCAGGTCTTCGCGCCGCAATAGCCGCCGCGCAAGCTAATCCAAATGCAAAAATCGCTCTAATTTCAAAAGTCTATCCTATGCGCAGCCATACCGTTGCTGCTGAAGGGGGTTCCGCTGCCGTCGCGCAGGATCATGATAGCTTCGAGTACCATTTTCACGACACCGTTGCCGGCGGCGACTGGCTATGTGAGCAGGACGTCGTTGACTACTTCGTTCATCACTGCCCGACGGAAATGACCCAGCTCGAACAGTGGGGATGCCCGTGGAGCCGCCGCCCGGACGGCAGCGTCAACGTCCGGCGATTCGGCGGCATGAAGATCGAACGAACCTGGTTCGCTGCCGATAAAACCGGCTTTCATATGCTGCACACCCTGTTCCAGACCTCGCTTCAATTCCCGCAAATCCAACGCTTCGACGAACATTTTGTTCTGGATATTCTGGTCGATGATGGGCAGGCTCGCGGTCTGGTCGCGATGAATATGATGGAAGGTACGCTGGTGCAGATCCGCGCCAACGCGGTAGTTCTGGCTACCGGCGGCGCTGGACGCGTGTATCGCTACAATACCAACGGCGGTATCGTCACCGGCGACGGGATGGGTATGGCGCTCAGCCACGGCGTACCGCTGCGCGATATGGAGTTCGTGCAGTACCACCCCACCGGCCTGCCGGGCTCCGGTATTCTGATGACGGAAGGCTGCCGCGGCGAAGGCGGTATTCTGGTCAACAAGAACGGCTACCGCTACCTGCAGGATTACGGCATGGGTCCGGAAACACCGCTGGGCGAACCGAAAAATAAATATATGGAGCTGGGTCCGCGCGATAAAGTCTCCCAGGCTTTCTGGCACGAATGGCGCAAGGGCAACACGATCCCTACGCCGCGAGGCGATGTGGTCTATCTCGATCTGCGCCATTTGGGTGAGAAAAAGCTGCTTGAACGTCTGCCGTTTATCTGTGAACTCTCGAAAGCCTACGTTGGCGTCGATCCGGTAAAAGAGCCGATTCCGGTGCGTCCAACCGCACACTACACCATGGGCGGGATTGAAACCGACCAGCAGTGTGAAACCCGTATCAAAGGGCTGTTTGCCGTTGGCGAATGTTCTTCTGTGGGTCTGCACGGCGCCAACCGCCTTGGCTCCAACTCCCTGGCGGAGCTGGTGGTCTTTGGTCGTCTGGCCGGTGAGCAGGCCATGCAGCGCGCAACCGAAGCGGGCGAAGCCAATAGCGCCGCGCTGGACGCGCAGGTCGTCGATATCGAGAAGCGCCTGAAAGACCTGGTTAATCAGGAAGGTAACGAGAACTGGGCGAAGATTCGCGACGACATGGGTCTGTCGATGGAAGAAGGCTGCGGCATCTACCGTACGCCGGAGCTCATGCAGAAAACGGTCGATAAGCTCGCCGAGCTGCAGGAGCGCTTCAAGCGCGTGCGGATCACCGACACGTCCAGCGTGTTCAATACCGACCTGCTGTACACCATCGAGCTGGGCCATGGCCTGAACGTCGCCGAATGTATGGCGCATTCCGCCCTCGCGCGTAAAGAGTCCCGCGGCGCGCATCAGCGCCTGGATGAAGGCTGCACCGAGCGCGACGACGTCAACTTCCTCAAGCATACCCTCGCCTTCCGCGATGCCGATGGTCACACCAGGCTGGAGTACAGTGATGTGAAAATCACCACTCTGCCGCCGGCAAAACGCGTGTACGGTGCGGAAGCGGAAGCAGCCGAGAAGAAGGAGACGACGAATGGCTGAGATGAAAAACATGAAAGTCGAAGTGGTGCGCTACAACCCGGAAGTGGACATCGCACCGCACAGCGCTTTCTATGAAGTTCCCTATGATGAGCAAACCTCGCTGCTTGATGCGCTGGGCTATATCAAAGACAATCTCGCGCCGGACCTCAGCTACCGCTGGTCCTGCCGTATGGCGATTTGCGGTTCCTGCGGCATGATGGTGAACAAGGTGCCAAAGCTGGCCTGTAAAACCTTCCTGCGCGAATACACCAAAGGCATTAAAGTCGAGGCGCTGGCTAACTTCCCGATTGAGCGCGATCTGGTGGTCGATATGACCCACTTTATTGAAAGCCTGGAAGCGATTAAGCCGTACATTATTGGCAACCCGCGCACGCCCGATCAAGGACCAAACAAGCAAACGCCGGCGCAGATGGCGAAATACCATCAGTTCTCCGGCTGCATCAACTGCGGCCTGTGCTACGCGGCCTGCCCGCAGTTTGGTCTTAATCCGGAGTTTATCGGCCCGGCGGCGATCACCCTCGCCCATCGCTATAACGAAGACAGCCGCGACCACGGTAAAAAGGAACGTATGGCGCAGCTTAACGGCCAGAATGGCGTCTGGACATGTACTTTCGTGGGCTACTGCTCCGAAGTCTGCCCGAAACACGTCGACCCGGCGGCCGCGATCCAGCAGGGCAAGGTAGAAAGCTCGAAAGACTTTCTTATCGCCACCCTGAAACCACGCTAAGGAGTGCAGTATGACGACTAAACGCAAACCCTACGTGCGGCCGATGCCGTCCACCTGGTGGAAAAAGCTGCCGTTTTATCGCTTCTATATGCTGCGTGAGGGAACAGCGGTACCCACGGTCTGGTTCAGCATCGTGCTGATTTACGGATTGTTCGCACTGAAGCACGGCGCGGAGAGCTGGGCCGGGTATATCGGTTTTCTGCAAAATCCGATTGTCGTGATCCTGAACCTGATCACGCTTGCAGCCGCGCTGCTGCATACCAAAACCTGGTTTGAGCTGGCACCGAAAGCTGCCAATATTATCCTTAAAGGCGAGAAAATGGGGCCAGAGCCGGTTATTAAGGGGCTTTGGGTCGTCACTGCGGTCGTCACCGTGGTGATCCTGTTTGTCGCGCTGTTCTGGTAAGGAGGCTGGAATGATTAATCCCAAACCAAAACGTTCTGATGAACCGGTATTCTGGGGGCTGTTTGGCGCTGGCGGCATGTGGGGAGCGATTGTCGCCCCCGTCATCGTGCTGCTGGTGGGTATTATGCTGCCGCTCGGACTGGCGCCCGCGGACGCCTTCAGCTACGAACGCGTGCTGGCTTTCGCCCATAGCTTTATTGGCCGCGCATTCATTTTCCTGATGATTGTGCTGCCGCTATGGTGTGGACTTCACCGTATTCACCATGCGATGCATGATTTGAAAATTCACGTACCCAACGGTAAGTGGGTCTTCTACGGCCTTGCGGCGATTCTGACCGTCGTCACTCTGGTCGGCATATTGTTCATCTAAAGCGCTCGCCGGAGGCCGCTTTTACCTCCTCGGCGATAAGCCCGGTAGCATTATGTTACCGGGCTCGCTTCTCAAGAAAATTCTGCCGCATTTTTCCTGCCTGAATCTACACTTAGCTTAAAACTGGCAAGGAAAACATTATGCGTCTGCTACCCGTTATTGCGGTTGTTGCCGCTTCATTTCTGCTTGTAGCCTGCAGCGCGCCGACGCCACCTCCTGGCGTAACCGTGGTCAGTCCGTTCAACCCTCAACGCTATCTTGGCACCTGGTATGAGATTGCCCGCTTCGATCACCCTTTTGAGAGCGGTTTAGAAAAAGTTACCGCAACCTATAGCCTGCGCGACGATGGTGGGCTGGACGTGGTCAATAAGGGATACAACCCCGACCGGGGGATGTGGCAGAAAACCGACGGCGTAGCTTACTTTACCGGGGAGCCCACGCGAGCCGCGCTGAAAGTGTCATTTTTCGGCCCCTTCTATGGCGGCTATAACGTGATTGCGCTGGACAAGGATTATCGCTACGCGCTGGTTTGCGGACCTGATCGGGATTATCTCTGGCTACTGGCGCGCGCGCCGAAAATCCCGCCAGAAGTGAAGCAGCAGATGCTGGATATCGCTACCCGGCAGGGATTCGACGTTAGTAAACTGCTGTGGGTCAATCAGCAGTATTAATGCGCGCTCATTTTCAGGCCAATGATACCAATCACAATACACGCCAGGCTGGCAATGCGCATCGGGCTGGCGGATTCGCCTAGCAGGATAATCCCCGTCACGGCTGCGCCGACCGCGCCAATTCCGGTCCAGACGGCGTAAGCCGTCCCCACGGGTAGCGTTTTCATCGCCCACGACAACAGCGCCATGCTGATGACCATGGCGGCAATCGTTATCACGCTTGGCACCAGGCGGCTAAACCCATGGGTATATTTCAGGCCGACAGCCCAGACGACTTCCAGCAGACCCGCGATAAACAGAATAAACCAGGACATATGGCTCCTTTGATGGGGCCGTCCCCAGATGTGAAACGCTTACAGGCCGTCCCGTAAGGTAGATGATATTCCACAGGAATTATACACGACGTGGCAACGGTGAGGAAGAACGGTACGACCAACGGCCGTACCGCCATGGTCTATTGCTGAGCTTTGGTCGCGGCGCCCGAAATCGCGCTGCCGCCTTCTGAAATATCCTGACCTACACCGCGCGTGGTGTTACATGCGGTCAGTACAGAGGAAAGTGCCAAAACCGTAAAGAACGCTGCAATCGCTTTTTTTACCATAATGTCATCCTTATTAACCAGTTTTAGTTATCGTGCTCTATAAGCATAGACAAACTGGTCCAGGATGAGGGAAGCGAGACGATTTTTAAGAGAAAAAGAAGTGAAGAAAGGGAATCAGATAGAGCGTGAGTATATGAATAAGAATTGCCTGATGAAATAAGATTAGCTGACCGCGTGAGAAATAGCATGACCCAGGCTCTGGATATCCTCGCCCATGCCGCGAGCCGTATTGCATCCAGTCAGCAGCGAACCGTTCAGCAATAACAGTAGCAAAAGTTTCAGTGTGGGATTCATTTTCCTTGCCTGCGGTTTCAACCTGTAGCGGCGCAGCATCGCGCTGCGCCAACTCTTTCGCCGCCTGAATTACTTCACGCGGGAGACGTATTCGCCAGAGCGAGTATCGACTTTGATGACTTCGCCAATCTGTACGAACAGAGGAACTTTAACCACTGCGCCAGTGGACAGCGTTGCAGGCTTGCCGCCGGTACCCGCGGTATCGCCTTTCAGGCCTGGATCGGTTTCAACGATTTCCAGCTCAACAAAGTTTGGCGGGGTGACGGAAATTGGCTGACCGTTCCACAGGGTCACGATGCATTCAGCCTGATCCAGCAGCCATTTAGCGTTATCGCCAACGGCTTTAGCGTCAGCGGCCAGCTGTTCGAAAGTAGAGTTGTTCATAAAGTGCCAGAACTCACCGTCGTTATACAGGTAAGTCAGGTTCATATCGACAACGTCCGCACCTTCAGCAGAATCGGTAGACTTGAAGGTTTTCTCAACGCGAGTACCGGTCAACAGGCGGCGCAGCTTAACGCGCGCGAAAGCCTGGCCTTTGCCGGGTTTAACGAATTCACTGGCTTCAACGGCATAAGGTTCGCCGTCCATCATGATTTTAAGACCGGCACGAAAATCGTTGCTATAGTAAGTCGCCATAAGGCCCTCTGAAATTTTGTTAATTGGTAGCTAAGCCACAAAATGGCGCATATTGTAACCCTAAATACCCCATCCAGAGAAGATTGGTTAACGCAACTTGCCGATGTTGTGACCAGTCCTGATGAACTGCTGCATCTTTTAAATGTAGACGCTGATGCGAATCTATTGGCAGGGCGTGATGCTAAACGCCTGTTCGCACTGCGTGTTCCGCGGGCGTTTATTGCCCGTATGGAGCCAGGTAATCCCAACGATCCTCTTCTTCGTCAGGTACTTACCTCCCAGGAAGAGTTTATTAATGCCCCGGGATTCTCTACCGATCCGCTGGAAGAGCAGCATAGCGTTGTGCCCGGTCTGCTGCATAAATACAGCAACCGTGCGCTACTGCTGGTGAAAGGCGGCTGCGCGGTAAATTGTCGTTATTGCTTCCGTCGTCACTTCCCCTATGCTGAAAACCAGGGCAATAAGCGTAACTGGCAGCAGGCCCTGGAGTATATTTCGGCACATCCCCAGCTGGATGAGATCATTTTTTCCGGTGGCGATCCGCTTATGGCCAAGGATCATGAACTCGACTGGCTATTGACGCAGCTGGAATCTATTCCGCACATCAAGCGCCTGCGTATTCACAGCCGGCTGCCCATTGTGATTCCTGCGCGTATTACTGATACGCTGGTTGCCCGTATTGCTGCATCATCGTTACGGGTACTGCTGGTGAACCACGTTAACCACGCCAACGAGATTGATGCGGCGTTTCGTGCCTCCATGAAAAAACTGCGTATGGCTGGCGTGACCTTATTGAATCAAAGCGTGCTGCTGCGCGGCGTAAATGATAACGCCAACACACTTGCCGACCTGAGCAACGCGCTATTCGACGCCGGCGTCATGCCTTATTATCTGCACGTGTTAGACAAAGTGCAGGGTGCGGCGCATTTTATGGTCAGTGACGAAGAAGCCAGAGCGATCGTGCGCGAATTGTTGACGCTGGTGTCCGGCTATTTAGTACCCAAACTAGCGCGGGAAATCGGCGGGGAACCCAGCAAGACGCCCCTCGACCTGGGGTTAAAGCAGCAATAGTCAATCCGTCTGCCGGGCGAAGCCAGGCAGACTGCTTATTTACTATTACTCACTGGGATATAAATACTGCGGCTTAATCATTTTCGTAAAACCAGTCGTTATCCTTTCCGGAAGAAAGTAAAAGCAAATATAAAAGCAAGCTGTAAACCCACTCATTAAAGTTACAAGAAAAGAGAAAGAATGTTTGCTGCGGTCATCACCAATAGCAGAGGTAAAATCCACTTAGGTAATTTGAACTCGGTTGCGTTATTGTCACTGAAACTTTTTTGCGCATCGTCCTGAATGGCTAAATGGTGAATCACATTGTTCTCAACCGGAGGCGAAGATGTGCTCGCGGTGATCTGCACATTTTCAGGGTTTTCTGGCTCTTTTTCGTCCGTACGGAAGAATGACGCGATATTTGATCCTGCGGCGAGAACAAATCCCCGCTGCCTTACTGTAACAATAATATCTTGCGACAATCCTGCTTTCACTAACGACTTTCTTAGCAAGGAAATGTTTTGATAAAACGTATTCTGAGAAACGACAATTCCTCTATTTTTCCATACTATATCCAGAAATTCTTCTCTGGATATAATCTTCCCGTTGCTTTCGAGTAAAAGCTGCAGGCAGCGTGCCGTTGGTGCGTTGAGGGTCACACTATCCCCATTGTCTCCTACAGGCTGCAGCTCATTCATATTTACATTAAAAATAACTTCATTATTAATGATATATTCATTGAATATCATAATCCCAATCCTCTCTCACCATTCCATATGAAACAAAGATGAATTAAATTCAATTTCACCTTTAGCAAACACAGAACATCCCTTTTAGCCTGCCAGATTAGATAATTCCAAGGATAAATCCCCGCTCCTCCCAGAGCGGGGATAATATTATCATGATATTTGAACCAAAGGGAAGGCTGATTTACAACTATACGTTCCAGCTACGCTCATTATTATCTACGAAATCTGCTTGTGAATTTGCAAGCTTCAACAACTAACCTTTAAATTCAAACAGAATTCACATGCATTTTATCTATCCTGCACTTAGATTTGGTACCGCTCCGGCACAATATGCGCTATGTATATCAGATTTGTATAATAGCGTCGGCAGGAGGAAAATAACGATAGTGTTCAGGAATACATAGCGGAATGTTAGTTATTATATATCATACTAATTAATATCCACGCTCTG
>NZ_VOJB01000088.1:26338-49319 GCF_007910085.1 Klebsiella sp. ME-303
AGTATATATAAATGGATTAAATAAATGAAAAAAACAATTGTAGCTGTAATGGTCGCTGCTTCTGCAGCTTTGAGCGTTCAGGCTTTCGCGGCAGGGAACAGCTCTTCTCTGACTATTCTGGGTAACGTTACTGACACCGGCGAATCCTGTAACGTAACGCCGTCCGCGATGATTTCAGGCGGTTCTTTAACTCTGGACGATGTCAAAGCATCCGTGCTGGAGGCAATGGCAGTCAACACGCCGTATATGTCTACAGCAAAAGACATTGAGTATAAAATCGAAGACTGCCAGAAAGGCGCGACTAAATATTCCGGTAATATCAACGTAACCGTAACAGGCGACTACATCAGCGGCCTGGATGACGTACTGACCAACACCGCTGCCAGTCCGGCGACTAACGCTGCTGTTACCGTGGTTAACACTGATGGAACCCGCGTAAGCTTCACCGGTACTACGCCTAAGGTTATTGCTTATACTGCAGGGACTCCTTCTTATCTGCGTTATAAAGCGGCATATATTAAAACCGCAAACGGCGTTACCGATGGTGCAGTTAAGGGTGTAGCAACCTTTACTATTAGCTACTAATAAGCATACCGGGGTTTACCTCAGGTAAACCCCATTATTTTATTCAGGGAATGAATTATGCTGAAGTCATTATTGAGGCTGACTACACTTTCTTTTTTTACCATCTGCTTTGTGGCTCAGGCCGGAGTCGTGGTTGATTCAACCCGCCATCTTTATAAAGAAGGCGCGCGAGAAATCAGCGCAAACATTGAAAACAAAGATGATACGCCCTATCTCATTAAATCCTGGGTTGAAGCATCTGAAGGGATAAAAGATAGCTTTTTTATGGTGACGCCTCCGCTTTTCCGTCTGGAGGGAAAGCAAACGAATACGGTGCGTATTTTCCCTAATGCGTATATATCCAAAGCGCCGCAGGATCGTGAAACCGTTTACTTCTTTAACGTTATGTCTATCCCACCGACCAGCGAAAGTGAAGCCGACAAAAACAAGCTGCAGCTCGCCGTTCGCCACAGAATGCGTCTCATCTATCGCCCTCGAGCTATTCAGGATCTGAATATTACTACTGAAGCTAAAAAACTGCAGTGGCGTAAATCCGGTAATAAAATAACGCTAAAAAATCCGACGCCGTTCTTCATTTATTTTAAATCAATAATAATAAACGGCAGGGATATTACCAGTTCAGTTAATAATATTGATGCTTTTGCCAGCAAAGAGTTTACTTTGCCTGCAGATATAAATGGTTCAGAGATCGAGTGGAAGGTTGCTACGGATAACGGGGGTTCAGGGCCAGCCAATACCTCATCGATATAAATTCTTCTTCATTGGCCAGGGTGAAAAGTATGTCTATTTCAATAAAAAAAATGGGAGGGGCACTATCTGCAACCTACCACACATTTTTCGTTCTCGTTCCGGCGCTCGCTCTCGGTTTAAGCACTAATACCCTCGCACGTGATTTTTTTGATCCCGCTTTTATTAAGTCAGTAAATCAGGGCGATCCATCCTCAATACCGGATTTATCCCTCTACTCAACCAGGGATGCGCAGGCGCCAGGGGTGTATCGGATTGACGTTATTTTAAATAATAGTCTGCAAGAAACAGCTGATATCCGCTTTGTTGACAAAAAAGATCCGGTGACAGGTGCGCAAAAATTGGCCCCTTGTTTAAGCATTGCTAAATTAACAACCTATGGTTTACGTTCAGAAGCATTTCCAACATTAAGAGAGGATGCAAACGGCTGTGCTGATACGAGCGTCATCCCGGATTTGACTACCGATTTTAACTTTAATACTCAACAGTTGCTGATCTCCATACCGCAGGCAGCCCTGTCGACAATCGCTCAGGGTTTTGTTTCTCCCGATGAGTTTGATGACGGTATTAACGCCTTGCTGACCAACTATCAGTTTAGTTCAGGTAAAGACTACGAAGCTGACAATGAATATTACAATCTTAATTTACAATCCGGCCTGAACGTTGGGCCGTGGCGCCTGCGCAACCTTAGTACCTGGAATAAATCAGCCGGTACGAAGAGTGATTGGGATTCCGTCTATCTCTATGTGCAGCGAAGCATTGTTCCGTTAAAAAGCACCTTAGTCATGGGTGAAAGCACCTCTCTCTCCAGCATTTTTGACAGCGTCCCCTTCACGGGTATTCAACTGGCAACCGATACGGATATGATTCCTGAAAGCCTGCGCGGTTTCGCACCAATTGTTCGGGGTATTGCCAGGACCAACGCTCGCATCGTCATTAAACAGAATGGCTATCAAATCTACCAGGCCTTTGTCGCCCCAGGCGCTTTCGAAATCACCGATCTCTACTCGACCGGCGGTAACGGCGATCTTTACGTCACCGTCGAGGAGTCAGATGGTTCCCGACAGAACTTCGTCGTGCCTTACGCCTCTCTGCCATTAATGCTCAGAGAAGGCCAGATGGAGTATGAAATTACGAGCGGTAAATATCGCCCATATGACGGAAATATAGATGAAAAGCCGTTTACGCAGGCTACGATCAGCTACGGTGTCTTAAGCAACACCACTTTCTATACCGGTTTGCAGGCGGCATCCAACTATCAGGCGCTCGCTTTCGGAGCCGGGCAAAACCTTGGCGATATTGGCGCAGTTTCCGCAGACGTCACGACAGCCTGGTCCAGCAAGAAAGATGAAGATAAAACATCCGGCCAATCCTGGCGTATCCGCTATGGTAAAAATATTCTTGAGACCGGCACCAATATTACCGTAGCTGGCTATCGCTATTCGACCTCCGGGTACAATACGCTAAGCGATGTGATGAACACCTATAGCAACAGATACGGCGGCTATACTCCGCGCTCTCTGCGTAACAGAACCAATATTACCGTGAGCCAAAGCCTGGGGGCGGGGTTAGGTAGCCTTTCTGTATCCGGTATATTTGAGGACTACTGGGACAGCAAGCGCCACAATAACTCGCTAAATATTGGTTATAATGGCGGGTTCCGTCGCTTCAACTATTATGCGGGCTATAGCTATAGCCGCTACAGCTGGGGAAATAATGGCTCCGGCCGTTATGTAGAGGATGACCATGTCGTTTCATTTAATATCTCTATTCCTTTAAGCGAGTGGTTGCCCAATGCTTATGCGACCTACAACGCCACCAACAGCAGTCCGGGCTCCACCGATCAGTATGTTTCCCTGAGCGGGGTTGCGCTAGAAAATCATAACCTCGACTGGAACGTCCAGCAGGGCTACAGCAATAGGGAAGATGCCAGCGGCGGCATCTACGGCAACTATCGTGGTTCCGCGGGTTCAGTTAACGCCGGCTACAGTTATGCCAAAAATAGCCAGTTAATTAACTATGGTCTGAGCGGTGGCGTATTAGTTCATGCCGACGGTATTACCTTAGGTCAGGAAATGTCTGAGACCGCCGTATTGGTTAAAGCGCCCGGGCTGAAAAATGTACGCCTGGAAAACGACGCGACTATCGAAACGGACTCCCGCGGCTACGCGATTATTCCGTACGTTACGCCATACCATCGGACCAACGTAACCTTAGATAGCACGACTCTGGGTAATAATATGGAGTTGCCAAATACGACGCAAAAAGTGGTGCCCACCCGTGCGGCCGTTGTACGGGCTAACTTCGCGGGCAATATTGGCCGTCGCGCATTTCTTATCCTTAAGAGAGCGTCAGGAGAAAACGTGCCGTATGGCGCAACGGTAACATCAACTACCGATAAAAATGCCCAGGCCAGCATCGTATCTGATGGCGGTATGGTCTATATGTCCGGTCTGAAAGATAACGGTGAAGTCTATGCCCAGTGGGGGTCAAAGGCCGGTCAGCAGTGTAAAGCGGCTTATAGTCTGGCTACGGAAATCGAAGGCATCGCGCAGACGACTGCGGTTTGCCACCAACAGGGAAAGTAATACTATGAAATGTCTTTTTTTTATTATTAGTTTACTCAGCATAAGCTTACAGGCGGTGGCTACCTGCTCATATAGTAAAACGGGTGGCGGTGCGATTACCGTTAGTTTTAACGGTTCTGTCATCGCGGATTCCACATTACCTAACGGTAGCATATTAGCGTCGGCAAGACGTGGAAGTGTAAATCCCAAAACATTTTCATCGTGTAGTTCCAGCGATGTTTATGTCGTCAGAGCCGTACCTGTCGTAAGCCCATCTAATATTACTAAAATTGGTGGAAAAATAGTTTATGAGACGGGCATCCCCGGTATTGGGTTTCAGATTTCTGATATTACCTTACCATCAGTTAACTATTTTTCCCCTGCAGAAATAGATCAGCCAGAAATAGCCAGCAATCATTATTTTTCTAAAGCGTCTGGCCAGGTCATGGTCTGGTTAGTGAAAACCGGCCCCATAACGAAACAAAAGGGAAACAAAACGGCGGTTTATTTTATGGCTGGCCCGCCAAATCAGACCAACACAGGTGCATCGAATACCGCTGAATTATTCAGAATCAATGTGGATTTGACTAACATTACTTTTAAGGAAACTACCTGTGAAATCTCGCCGCGAAATGGGAGTATCGTAAAACTATCCACCATTGACATTTCAGATTTAAACTCAGTAGCCGTCGGCAGCGCCGCAGGCAAGGCTAAAAACATTACCCTCGATATTAAGTGCCCAGATTCGGAAACTAACAAAAAATATATTTACTGGTTTAGCCCCATATCTGTAGCATCAACGAGCGTAAATGGGCTACTATTAAACTCATTACCAGACGGTGCTCAAAACATAGGTATCATTCTTAAAAAAAATGGTTCTGCGATAAAATTTAACGATCTGGACGCTTATCCCTTCGTCAGTACTAAGAGTCAAGACTTAACTCTCACTGCTGACTATTTTAAAATCGCTAAAAATGTTTCTGCAGGAATCACCGGTGAGATAAAAACAGATTTAGAGGTCATTCTCCAGGAGGAATAGTCTTCTCCTTAACAAGGATATAAATTCATCCCGGTCGGTTTAGCACAGAACTATTGGTGCGATAAAAACTCAATTATCAAAAATGATTTTAGTTGCGAGTGGGCTCCCAGAAGTTTACTGGATGAAGTTTATGGGATGAGCGAACACAGCCGATGCATAAACAACTTCAAGTATGGCGAGCAAAACACTTCTCTTTGTCAGGTTTTTTACTCACACATAATCACATCATAGATATTAATTCACAAAGGTTGTTACATGAATCACTAAAAATTCATTAATCAATCATCAAAGCGAACATTGAAAAATAATAAACACATACTAGAATCAGCATCGAAATATCACTTTGCGCATTCGTGGTTTTCATTTAAAAAGTGTCAAATTACTTTTGATTTGACTTGTTGTATTCAAAAAAGCACCCATATATAAAAGGAATATATAATGAAACAATTAACTGTATTTGAAATGGAAGAGATTTCTGGCGGCTACTCCTGGGATTTCTCGTCTGTTGCTAATGCCTTAAGTAGCATTATTTGTAATGGCGCAGAAGCTATTGGGGCATCCATTTTAGGCGCCACTGCTGGCGCACTTGCCGGTTCTGCTATGGGCGGTATCTTTGGCGGCAATGGTGGCGGTATTTTAGGTATCGGGTCAATTGGCCAGGCGGTGGGGATGATTTACGGTCTGTGCGTTGGCGGCGTTGGTGGCGCTATTGCTGGTGCCATGGTTGGCTGGGATATCACTCTCGATAAATGCATCGAGATGTTTGATGGATTTGTTGATGGTACGCTAGCCTACTGGTAAGAAAATTTTCAGACCATAACTTTATGAAGGCTCTAACGAGCCTTCTTTTATCTCACTTCTCTATCTCAAAGCTGATAACAATGTTAAAAAATATCTATCGCAAGGAAGCGATTGAGTACAAAAAAATTCACTGGAAAGGGAAAGCATTATTGTTAGCAGGTATTCCGGCGTGGTTGGTCACCTTGTTAGCATCACTTTTTCTTATCGCCCTTGTATTATCTCTCATATTTTGTACCTTTACTCAACGCATTGATGTGCGTGGCGAGGTCATTACGCTCCCCCACTCCGTTAACGTCTTCGCCCCACAGCAAGGTTTTGTGGTTAATCAGCACGTAAAAGTAGGTGATATCGTTAATAAAGGTCAACCGCTTTATGAGCTTGACGTTTCGCGTAATACCATCAATGGGAATGTGAGCGCGGCCCAAATTGAAGTAATTAATGAAAAAATCGCTAATGCGGAAGATATCATAAGCAAACTGATGCGCAATAAATCTGAAACATTAACTGCGCTTGAGAAACAGATTAAAACCACCAGCGCCTCATTGGCAGAAACTAACCGCATGCTGGCGACGACTCAGGTTGGCTTAAATAAAATGTTTACCAACTTATCCAGCTATGATAAATACCTCAAGGATGGTCTGATAACCAAAGACCAGTATAACTATCAGCATTCTTTATATTTTCAACAGCAAAGCGCCTATCAATCTCTGGTTACCCAAAAGATGCAGCTGGAATCTCAGCTCACGCAAACCAATAGCGATAAAATAACCAAAGCAGCAGACTTTGATAATCAGATCTCCAGCCAGCACAATCAAATCAATGATTACAAAAACCAGCTGGTTGAATCTAACGCGAACGGTAATCTCATTATTAAAGCCACAACTAATGGAAAGATTGAGTCGCTGGCCGTGACTAAGGGGCAGATGGTTGAGAACGGCAGCAGCCTCGCACAGATAAAACCCACAGGGGATATTGAGTATTATCTCATCCTATGGTTACCCAATAATACTATCCCTTATGTGAAGCCAGGCGACACGATTAATATTCGCTATGATGCTTTTCCTGCGGATAAATTTGGACAATTTCCAGGAAAGGTGATTTCTATCTCCTCGGTTCCAGCATCACGCCAGGAGATGGCTGAATATACCAACGTTAATAACGGCACTAGCCAGCAGGAGCTGGCGCTCTATAAAGCCATTATAAAAATTAAAGACAAGACTTTTAGCTACAATGGAAAAACGCTCACGCTCTCTAACGGCCTGAAGGCTCAGGCGGTAGTTTTTCTTGAAGAACGCCCGCTGTATATGTGGATGTTTACCCCTTTCTATAAGATGACGCAAAGCGTGAGTGGCCCGATCGATGAATAAAGAACTTTTTAAGACGATTACCGACAAGCTAAATTTTTCATTCCGCCACAAAACGCCGGTGATATTACAGTCGGAGGCTGCCGAATGCGGTATCGCCTGTCTGGCGATGGTTTGCGGCTTCTACGGGCTCAATATCGACCTGTTCAATTTCCGTCATCGCTACGGCAGCCCTTCGCAGGGCGTTACGCTCATGTCGTTGAGCAAAACGGCGGAACATGCCGGGTTGAAAAGCCGCGCGCTATCCCTCGACCTGGATGAAATCAAGCAGCTAAAGCTGCCCTGCGTCATCCACTGGGGTATGAACCATTACGTGGTACTCACTAAAGTGCGTAAAAGCAGCTTTATTGTTCACGACCCGGCGCTGGGTAAACGGGTTATTGGCATCCAGGAAATGTCCAATAACTTTACCGGCGTTGCGCTGGAGCTATGGCCGGACCAAAATTTTCAGCAGGAACAGGCGAAATCTCGTCTACGCCTGCTGGACCTGATGCGTAATATTGTTGGGCTGAAATCCGTCCTGCTCAAGATCTTTGCCTTTTCAGTGGTGGTTGAAGCTATCGGTCTGTTATTACCCATCGGCACGCAGCTGGTCACCGACCACGTCATCATGGCGCACGATCAGAGCCTGCTTTCGGTTATCTGTATTGGTCTGGTCTTCTTCACGCTCTTCCGTACATTTATTAGTATGCTGCGGGCCTGGATCTCATTAACGTTAAATACGCTGACCAATATTCAGTGGAAGACAACGCTGTTCGATCATCTGACGAGCCTGCCGTTATCCTTTTTTGAGAAGCGCCATCTGGGCGATATTCAGTCTCGTTTCTCTTCGCTGGATACTATCCGCTCAACCTTCACCAATAGCATTGTTACCGGCATTATCGATTCGATTATGACCGTTGGCCTGCTGATTATGCTAACGCTTTACGGCGGCTGGCTGGTTTGGGTCGTGGTGGGCTTTACTTTATGCTACGTCATCATGCGTTTTGCGACCTACAGCTTCTACCGCCGCGTTGCCGAAGAGCAGGTTATCAAGGGCGCCCGTTCCAGCTCGCACTTTATGGAATCGCTCTATGGTATTTCAACGATTAAGGCATTGAACTTGAAAGAACGCCGTTCTCAGCACTGGTTAAATATCAACATCGACGCCTGTAATGCCGGTATCAAACAGACTCGGTTCGATATGATGTTTGGCGGTATTAATACCTTTATTACTTCTATCGACCAGGTTGCGGTTCTCTGGCTAGGGGCAATTATGGTTATTGATAACAATATGACCCTTGGCATGTTTATGGCCTTTAATGCCTATCGCGGTCAGTTCTCACAGCGCGCCTCAAGTTTGATCGATCTGATTATGCAGCTGCGTATGCTGTCGTTACATAATGAGCGTCTTTCAGAGATCGTCTTTAGCGAACCGGAAAAAGAACTGCCTTCACGACGCGTTTTTGCAGAAAACACGGGCGTTAAACTGGAAGTGAAGAATCTCAGCTACCAGTACGATCCGTTTTCACAGCCTATTTTTTCTAATTTAAATATTACCGTTGAACCGGGCGAATCCATCGCGCTGGTCGGCCCTTCCGGCGTCGGTAAAACCACGCTACTGAAAGTCATGTGTGGCCTGCTGTCCCCGACCAGCGGCGATGTGATAGCGGATAACCTCGATATTCAGAAAATCGGCCTTAACAACTTCCGTCATGGAACGGCCTGCGTTCTGCAGGAAGACAGACTCTTCTCGGGTTCCCTGATCGATAATATCAGCGGCTTTGAAGATAACGCCGATATGGACTTTATCGTTGAATGCGCACGCAGATGTAATATCCATGATGAAATCATGAAAATGCCGATGGGATACGAAACCATTGTCGGCGAGCTCGGTTTAGGCATCTCTGGCGGACAAAAACAGCGGCTCTTAATCGCTCGCGCCCTCTACCGAAAACCCAGCATTCTGTTTATGGATGAAGCCACCAGTCATCTCGATCTTAAAAATGAGTCGGTGATTAACCAGTCTATCTCTGGGCTAAGCATTACCCGAATCATCGTCGCCCATCGGCCATCCACCATTGCCTCAGCCGATCGCATCATTGATTTATCACAGCTACGCACGCTGGCACCAGCGTAACCCTCAGGAAAAGGAGATCCGAATGCAAGGCACGTTTATTGGTTTTAATACCGCATCAATTAAATATGAAGACAAATTTTTAGCATTAATGCTCAAAGTAAAGCTGAGTAACCAACTTTGCCAGTCTTACTATCTTCAGGCCCAGGCGCTTACCGACCTCCTGTTAGTTTTACAACACAGGATGGCTATCGTATTACAGCGCTTAAACGCTGAAGGTGAAAGTTATAAGAATGAACTGATTGCTTTTAATGAGCAGCTCATAGAAAACACCCCGGTTATAGGTATGCCGGAAGTCCAGCAGCCCAATCCGGAAAGGCGAGTCATATCAATTACGTTAAAACCAGGAGCGACCTGGTCAACGCTCATTCTGGTGCTGCAAAACGAGCAAATTGCTACGCTGCGCATTGATGATATGCAGGTTGAAGCGCTGCTGATTGGTATTCAGCAATCTCTTAAAAACGCCGGTGATAACGAACTGATTAAAAATTTAACGTCATCACTGGAAAGCCTGATGCTATATGCACTGGATTTAACGAATACCAGTAACATTGATTATCAGCAGTATCTTCAGGATGAGTGGAAACTCAATCTGTTTTCCCATTATCTGGGCGTACTGTACTGCTGTGACACGGAGGAAGGCCGAAAAATCATCTCCGGCGCGGTGATTAAAACCAACGCCGCCCATCCGTCAGAGCAGGAGAATAGCGTTGTGATGCGCTTAATTGAGAGAAGCCCAAAGCTGAAAGAAATGCATGCGCAGCGCCAGCCCAGCCAGATTTTTAGCCAAATTCTTCCTTCTCAGCCGGGGAGAATGATGACGCTGGAGGAGTGCCTGCGGCCTTTACATGCGTTCTACCTGGCGACACAGGCGAAAATCAACGCGCGCTAAAAAATATGCCAGGTGCCTCTATTGGCTCAAGAGAGGCACCTGTTAAATCAATTCGGGCACTTATAAACCTGGCCGTTCATTTGGCTATCGGTCGGGACAAAGCTGGACAACAGATTCTGCGTCGGGCTGCTGACGCCGTAAATCACGTTGCCTCCCATTTCTGCCGCATGGTTACGCAGAGCGTTTGCCGCACCGCGCATAGAGCCGCCTTCATCACCATTCTGCCCGGACAGCCAGTTGCTCTGCGTACCGGTCGCGGTGCCTAACAGCTGGCATTCAGAACCCGGTTTATCCTCAACAAAGCGTACGTTCTGGCCACCAGAGGTCAATTCGTTGCTGGAGCTGCAACCTGCTAACAACAATGCTGCGCCGACAATCCCTGCTAAATATTTTACCTGCATGTTATTCCCCACGATCAATGAGCTGGACGCACTGGCCCGGATGTACAACCTTATACTAAAAAGACGACAAAAAGAAAAACCCCCGAGCATTTCTGCCCGAGGGTTCTTTATTTCTAAGGGGTATAGCGCACGATTACATCATGCCGCCCATACCGCCCATGCCACCCATACCGCCAGCAGCACCTAAGTCAGGCGCGTCGCTTTTCGGCAGGTCAGTAACCATGCACTCGGTGGTGATCATCAGACCAGCAACGGATGCTGCGTACTGCAGAGCAGAACGCGTCACTTTGGTTGGGTCCAGGATACCGAAGTCGATCATGTTGCCGTATTCTTCAGTTGCGGCGTTATAACCGTAGTTACCTTCCCCGCCTTTCACGTTGTTCGCAACAACAGACGGCTCTTCACCGGCGTTGGATACGATCTGACGCAGCGGAGCTTCCATTGCGCGCAGCGCAACTTTGATACCGACGTTCTGATCTTCGTTCTGAGCGGTCAGGCCAGCCAGTTTAGCGGCAACGCGAACCAGCGCTACGCCACCACCGGCAACCACGCCTTCTTCAACCGCAGCACGGGTCGCGTGCAGGGCATCGTCAACGCGTGCTTTCTTCTCTTTCATTTCAACTTCGGTCGCTGCGCCAACTTTGATTACCGCAACGCCGCCTGCCAGTTTCGCAACGCGCTCCTGCAGTTTTTCACGGTCGTAGTCAGAAGTCGCTTCTTCGATCTGCTTACGGATCTGAGTAACGCGGCCCTGAATCGCAGCTTCTTCACCCACGCCATCGATGATGGTGGTGGTGTCTTTGTTGATAACAACGCGTTTCGCCTGACCCAGGTCTTCCAGAGTCGCTTTTTCCAGCTCCATACCGATCTCTTCAGAGATAACGGTACCGCCGGTCAGAGTTGCGATGTCCTGCAGCATAGCTTTACGACGGTCGCCGAAGCCCGGAGCTTTAACCGCAGCCACTTTAACGATGCCGCGCATGGTGTTCACCACCAGGGTCGCCAGCGCTTCGCCTTCAACGTCTTCAGCGATGATAACCAGCGGTTTGCCAGCTTTCGCTACGGCTTCCAGAACCGGCAGCATTTCGCGGATGTTGGAGATTTTTTTGTCGGCCAGCAGGATGAACGGGCTTTCCAGCTCAACAGCACCGGTTTCCGGCTTGTTGATGAAGTACGGGGACAGGTAGCCGCGGTCAAACTGCATACCTTCAACCACGTCCAGTTCGTCTTCCAGACCGGTACCGTCCTCAACGGTGATCACGCCTTCTTTACCGACTTTGTCCATCGCTTCCGCGATCAGTTTACCTACGGTTTCGTCGGAGTTAGCGGAGATGGTACCTACCTGAGCAATGGCTTTAGAGTCAGAGCACGGTACGGACAGCGCTTTCAGTTCTTCAACGGCGGCAACGACAGCTTTGTCGATACCACGTTTCAGGTCCATCGGGTTCATACCCGCAGCAACGGCTTTCAGGCCTTCAGCGATGATCGCCTGAGCCAGTACGGTTGCGGTGGTGGTACCGTCGCCTGCAGCGTCGTTCGCTTTAGAGGCAACTTCTTTCACCATCTGCGCGCCCATGTTTTCAAACTTGTCTTCCAGCTCGATTTCACGCGCTACGGAAACGCCGTCTTTAGTGATGGTCGGCGCACCGAAGGATTTGTCCAGAACCACATTACGGCCTTTCGGGCCCAGGGTTACTTTAACTGCGTCTGCCAGTACGTTTACGCCGCGCAGCATTTTCACACGAGCGTCGTTACCGAATTTTACGTCTTTAGCTGCCATTTTATCTTTCCCTTAAATTCGTATGTTCAGTGTCGTTCGCGGATTACGCTTCAACAATTGCCAGAATGTCGCTTTCGGACATAATCAACACTTCTTCATTGTCGATCTTCTCGGACTTCACGCCATAGCCATCGTTGAAAATGACGATGTCACCAACTTTAACGTCCAGAGGCTGCACGGTTCCGTTTTCCAGGATGCGGCCCTTACCGACAGCGATGATTTCGCCACGAGTTGATTTTGCTGCCGCAGAACCGGTCAGAACGATGCCGCCAGCAGACTTCGTTTCAACTTCTTTACGTTTGACGATCACACGATCATGTAACGGACGAATACTCATTTTGATAGCTCTCCTTTGAGAAAGTCATTATCAGTTATGGATGACGCCGGTCCGCACACGGTTTTCCGGCTAGTGCCCTGAGAGATGGGGATGGGGTTTTACCGCTTCAAGGGGAAAAGTAAAAAAAAATTTGTCCTCGTGCTCGGACGCACATAAATTTGCCGTCCTCGCCCGACGTCATAAGCAAAAGCGATTGTGATACCATCCTTTTTTTGCCGGGCGCAAGGTTGAATCATGAGTGGTTTAAAACAGGAGTTAGGGCTGGCTCAAGGCGTGGGATTACTCTCCACGTCATTACTGGGAACCGGGGTCTTCGCCGTTCCGGCACTGGCCGCGCTGGTCGCCGGCGATAACAGCCTCTGGGCCTGGCCGGCGCTGATTTTACTGGTGTTTCCCATCGCTATCGTCTTTGCGACGCTGGGTCGCCACTTTCCCAGCGCCGGCGGCGTGGCGCATTTTGTGAATATGGCCTTTGGCCCGCGTCTGGCGCGCGTCACCGGCTGGCTCTTTTTATCGGTGATCCCGGTGGGATTACCCGCGGCCCTGCACATCGCCACCGGCTTTGGTCAGGCGCTTTTTGGCTGGCACGACAGCCAGTTGCTGCTGGCCGAGCTGGGAACGCTGGCGATTATCTGGTGGGTCGGTTCCCGCGGAGCCAGCTCCAGCGCCAATCTACAAACGCTGGTTGCCGTGCTGATTGTCGCCCTGATCGTCGCCATCTGGTGGCGCGGCGCGATCAATCCCGCGCAGATCCCCTTCCCGGCGCCCGCTGAAATCGATAGTTCGCAGCTTTTCTCCGCGCTTTCAGTGATGTTCTGGTGCTTTGTCGGGCTGGAGGCTTTTGCACACCTGGCCTCTGAGTTTAAGCAGCCGGAACGCGATTTCCCCCGCGCGCTGATGATTGGCTTATTACTGGCGGGTTCCGTCTACTGGGCCTGTACCGTGCTGGTCCTGCATTTTCATGCCTTTGGCGAGGAGATGGCCGCCGCCGCGTCGCTGCCCAATATCGTGGTGCGCCTGTTTGGCGTGCAGGCGCTGTGGATTGCCTGCGTTATCGGCTATCTCGCCTGCTTCGCCAGCCTCAATATCTATATTCAGAGTTTTGCTCGCCTGGTCTGGTCGCAGGCGCAGTACAAGCCCGAGAGCTATCTGGCCCGGCTGTCGCCGCGACAGATTCCGCGCAACGCGCTGAACGCGGTGCTCGGCTGCTGCGTCATTAGCGCGTTATGCATTTATGCGCTCAATATCAATCTTGATGCGCTGATCGTCTACGCCAACGGCATTTTTATTATGATCTATCTGCTGTGCATGCTGGCGGGCTGCCGTTTGCTTGAGGGACGTTATCGCGCGTTAGCGGCGTTTGGCAGCCTGCTTTGCCTGCTGCTGCTGGCGATGGTGGGCTGGAAGAGCCTTTACGCGTTTATCATGCTGGCGGTACTGTGGCTGTTTTTACCGAAGCGCAGGCTGGCGGAGGGGTATTCCAGGCCGGAGTAACCGGCCCGGGCAATGCATGTTAGTCGCGGCGATCGTCTTTATGATCGAGACGGTCGCGTTCGTCGTCTTTACGCTGGTATTCGCCTTCAAAGGTATCGCCGCCGCCCGTTCCGGCGCTAAACCCGCCGCCCGGCATTCGGCTAAAGCGCAGATGCGGCATCAGTTTTAAGGTCAGATGCTTCTGTACCGGAGGTAACAGCAGCAGCAGCCCCAGGAAATCGGTAAAGAACCCCGGCAGAAGCAACAGCAAACCGGCGATAATCAGCGACACGCTTTTGATCATCTCTGCGGCCGGGCTCTCCCCCGCTGCCATCTTCTGCTGCATCAGCATGAGGTTTTTAAAGCCCTGGTTTTTCACCAGCGATATCCCCACCACCGAGCTGAAGATCACCAGAATCAGCGTCAGCAGAACGCCAAGCACATGAGCGACCTGGATAAAGATCGAGATTTCAATGTAAACGTATAAAAAAACGGCAATTAACGGAATCCAACGCACCGGCGTCTCCTTCATTAACAGACGCCAGCATCGGCGCCCGTAGTCATAGATGTGCTATTCGCATCAGCAAGATGTTGGGCCAAAACGTCACTTTTCAATCGTAAAAAAAGCTTATTTTTTTCAAAATTAGAAAACCGGTGACTCATTTCACAGATTAATAATTCTTATAAGATTCACTACATAATAAGTGATCAGGGCGGCTGATATTCGCTATCATCAGCATATGATCGTGGGCACCGGGCCGATTAAGGAAATAATCTGCGGCCAGAAAATGCGCTAGATCCCATAAATTCTGCGTATTTGGTGAATTCATAGGCAGCTTGAAAGAGAAGGTTCACATGTTAAACAACATTCGTATCGAAGAAGACCTGTTGGGTACCAGGGAAGTTCCAGCTGACGCTTACTACGGCGTCCATACTCTGAGAGCGATTGAAAACTTCTACATCAGCAACAACAAAATCAGCGATATCCCTGAATTTGTCCGCGGAATGGTGATGGTGAAGAAGGCCGCTGCGCAGGCTAACAAAGAGCTGCAAACTATCCCCAAAAGCGTCGCCAATGCCATTATCGCCGCCTGCGATGAGGTCCTGAATAACGGTAAATGCATGGACCAGTTCCCGGTCGATGTGTTCCAGGGCGGTGCGGGCACTTCCGTTAACATGAACACCAACGAAGTACTGGCGAACATCGGCCTTGAACTGATGGGCCACCAGAAAGGCGAATATCAGTATCTCAACCCGAACGACCACGTTAACAAATGCCAGTCCACCAACGATGCCTACCCAACCGGTTTCCGCATCGCGGTCTACGCCTCTATCCTCAAACTGATCGATGCGATTAATCAGCTGGGCGAAGGTTTCCAGCAGAAGGCCGTGGAGTTCCAGGACATTCTGAAAATGGGCCGGACTCAGCTACAGGATGCGGTACCGATGACCCTCGGTCAGGAGTTCCACGCGTTTAATGTTCTGCTTAACGAAGAGACCAAATGCATTCTGCGCACCGCGGAACTGCTGCTGGAAGTGAACCTTGGCGCGACCGCTATCGGCACCCGTCTGAACACCCCGGATGGCTATCAGCAGCTGGCGGTACAAAAACTGGCGGAAGTCAGCAACCTGCCGGTTGTCCCCGCGGAAGATCTGATCGAAGCGACCTCCGACTGCGGCGCCTACGTGATGGTCCACAGCTCTCTGAAGCGTCTGGCGGTAAAACTGTCCAAAATCTGTAACGACCTGCGCCTGCTCTCTTCCGGCCCGCGCGCTGGCCTGAACGAAATCAACCTGCCTGAACTGCAGGCGGGCTCTTCCATCATGCCCGCCAAGGTTAACCCGGTGGTCCCGGAAGTGGTCAACCAGGTATGCTTCAAAGTAATCGGTAACGACACCACCGTCACCATGGCTTCCGAAGCGGGCCAGCTGCAGCTGAACGTGATGGAACCGGTGATTGGCCAGGCGATGTTTGAATCTATCCATATTCTGACCAACGCCTGCTACAACCTGCTGGAAAAATGCGTCAGCGGCATCACCGCCAACAAAGCGGTATGTGAAAGCTACGTCTACAACTCCATTGGCATCGTCACCTACCTCAACCCGTATATCGGCCACCACAATGGCGATATCGTCGGCAAAATCTGCGCTGAAACGGGCAAAAGCGTGCGGGATGTGGTGCTTGAACGCGGCCTGCTGACCGCGGCGGAGCTGGACGATATCTTCTCTGCGCAAAACCTGATGCATCCGGCCTACAAAGCGAAGCGTTATACCGATGAAAGCGAACAGTAGGTTTTCCGATTAAACTAACCACGGGCATGTCAGCAATGACATGCCCTTTTTGTTCTTATTGATTTACTAAATTACAACAACCCAATATCAACTTGTTAATAAAACAAGGAAGGCAAATATGTTTGGTGCAGAACTCGTTATTGTCCTGCTGGCGATTTATCTGGGGGCCAGGCTCGGGGGAATCGGCATCGGTTTCGCCGGTGGCCTGGGCGTCCTCGTCCTGACCCTCGTGTTTCAAATTAAACCTGGCGCGATCCCCTTCGACGTCATCGAAATCATTATGGCGGTTATCGCCGCTATCGCCGCCATGCAGGTCGCCGGAGGGATGGATTACCTGGTCAGCCTTGCCGAACGTATGCTCCGGCGTCATCCCAAATACATCACCTTTCTCGCGCCGCTGGTCACCTGGTTTATGACCGTGCTTGCCGGAACCGGACATACGGCGTTCTCAACCTTACCGGTTATCACCGAAGTGGCAAAAGAACAGGGCATCCGCCCCTCACGCCCGCTCTCCATTGCGGTGGTCGCTTCGCAGATTGCCATTACCGCCTCGCCGATTTCCGCCGCGGTGGTCTTCTTTGCCGGTATTCTCGAGCCCCTGGGCGTCAGCTACCTGACGCTACTGGCGATCTGTATTCCGGTTACCCTGATTGCCGTCATGCTTACCGCCATCGTCTGTAACTTCCTCGGCTGTGAGCTGAAAGACGACCCGATTTATCAGGAGCGGCTGGCAAAAGGGGAAGTCAAACTGCGCGGCAGCCAGGTTTTTGAACTGAAGCCGCACGCCAGACGCTCGGTATTACTGTTTCTGATCGGTATCGTCGCGGTGATGTTCTACGCCACCGCCATCAGCGATACCGTAGGGCTGATCCAGGATCCGGTCCTGCCGCGTAACGAAGCGATTGTGGTGTTTATGCTGACTATCGCGACGCTGATAAGCATCACCTGCAAAATCGACACCGGTGAAGTGCTCAACGCCAGCACCTTTAAATCCGGCATGAGCGCCTGCGTCTGCGTTCTCGGCGTCGCATGGCTGGGGGATACTTTCGTGAAAGCCCACATCAGCGATATCCAGACCGTAGCGGGCGACCTGCTGCACAACTACCCGTGGCTGCTGGCGGTGGTGCTGTTCTTCGCCGCGACCCTGCTATATTCCCAGGCCGCGACCACTAAGGCGCTGATGCCCGCCGCGCTGATGCTGGGCGTGAGCCCGCTTACCGCCATCGCCTCATTTGCCGCCGTCTCCGCCCTTTTCGTTCTGCCGACCTACCCCACCCTGCTGGCGGCGGTCGAAATGGATGACACCGGCTCCACCCGTATCGGCAAATATGTCTTTAACCATGCCTTCCTGATCCCCGGCGTCATCGCCATTACGCTATGCGTGATCCTCGGGTTTATTTTCGGCGGCATCATGCTGTAAATCTCTTCAAATTCGGGCCAGATCCTGGCCCGTTTCGTTAATCCTCCCTATCTTGCATGCTATAGTGCCTCTTTTCGCTGATACGAGGTTCACGATGACGATGCCTGATGCTGTTGTTGTACTCTGTACCGCGCCGGATGAAGCGACCGCCCAGGACCTGGCGGCCAAAGCGCTGGCGGAAAAACTCGCCGCCTGCGCCACTCTCCTGCCGGGAGCGACATCGCTCTACTACTGGGAAGGAAAACTGGAGCAGGAGTATGAAGTGCAAATGCTGCTGAAAACCGACCTTGCCCATCAGCAGGCGCTGCTGGACTGCCTGAAGTCCCATCACCCGTATCAAACCCCTGAACTTCTGGTTCTGCCCGTTATTCACGGAGACAACGATTACCTCTCATGGCTCAACGCATCATTACGCTGATCCTGCTGCTTTGCAGCACATCGGCCATTGCCGGCCTGTTCGACGCCCCTGGCCGCTCGAACTTTGTTCCTGCTGACCAGGCTTTTGCCTTCGATTTTCAGCAGAATCAACACGATCTTAATCTGACCTGGCAAATCAAGGATGGTTACTATCTTTACCGTAAACAGATAAAGCTGACGTCCGCCGATGCGGCGTTTACCGACCCCTCGCTGCCTGCAGGCGAATGGCATGAGGACGAGTTTTACGGTAAAAGCGAAATTTACCGCCAGCGCCTGACCGTGCCGGTCACTCTGACTCACGCCGCCGCCGGCGCGACTCTTACCGTGACTTATCAGGGATGCGCGGATGCCGGTTTCTGCTATCCGCCGGAAACCAAAATCGTGCCGCTCGGCAACGCGCTCGCGCGCTCCAGCAGCGATGCCGCCGTCGGGCAACCCGGGCTGACCCCGCCTCTGCCGCTGGAAACGCGCCCGGCGCTGCCGGTAGAGTCGCCGTCTGACCTTCCGCCCCCCGCTGTGGACAATAAAGATGCCGCTCTCCCCTTTAGCGCGCTGTGGGCGCTCTTGATTGGTATCGGCATCGCGTTTACCCCCTGCGTTCTGCCGATGTATCCGCTGATTTCCGGCATCGTGCTGGGCGGTCAAAAACGCCTCTCCACCGCCCGCGCGCTGCTGCTGGCCTTTATCTACGTCCAGGGTATGGCCCTGACCTACACCGCCCTGGGGCTGGTCGTTGCCGCTGCGGGCCTGCAGTTCCAGGCGGCGCTGCAGCACCCTTATGTGCTGATCGGCCTGTCGGTGCTGTTTATCCTGCTGGCGCTGTCGATGTTTGGTCTGTTTACGCTCCAGCTGCCTTCGTCGCTGCAAACGCGCCTGACGCTGATGAGCAATAAACGCCAGGGCGGTTCACCCGGCGGCGTATTCGCCATGGGGGCGATTGCCGGATTAATCTGCTCGCCCTGCACCACCGCGCCGCTGAGCGCCATTCTGCTCTATATCGCCCAGAGCGGTAATCTGTGGCTGGGCGGCGGTACCCTGTACCTCTACGCGCTCGGTATGGGGCTGCCGCTGATCCTGGTGACCGTATTCGGTAACCGTCTGCTGCCGAAAAGCGGCCCGTGGATGGCCCACGTCAAAACCGCCTTTGGCTTTGTGATCCTGGCGCTGCCGGTATTTTTACTCGAGCGTATCGTGGGCGAATCGTGGGGCCTGCGGCTTTGGTCGCTGCTTGGCGTCGCCTTTTTTAGTTGGGCGTTTATTACCTCGCTGGGCGGCACGCGCCCCTGGCTGCGTATCGTGCAAATAGTGATGCTCGGCGCCGCGCTGGTCAGCGCCCGTCCGCTGCAGGACTGGGCTTTCGATGCGCCGGTCGCGCAGCGGCAGTCCCATCTCCAGTTTACCCGTATCCATAGCGTCGATGAGCTCAATCAGGCGCTGGCGCAGGCGAAAGGCAAACCAGTGATGCTCGACCTGTACGCCGACTGGTGCGTGGCCTGCAAAGAGTTCGAGAAATACACCTTTACCTCACCTGAGGTTCAACAGGCCCTGAAAGAGACCGTTCTGCTGCAGGTTGATGTCACCAAAAATAGCGCGCGGGACGCGGCGCTGCTGAAGCACCTCCAGGTGCTCGGCTTGCCCACCATTCTGTTTTTCAATGAACAGGGCGAGGAGCAGCCCGCGCAGCGCGTCACCGGCTTTATGGATGCCGCGGCATTCAGCGCCCATTTGCGCGATCGACAACCGTGAGCGACACTGTAGGAGGAATAATGGAGGAAAAGACCGTGCAACGTGAAGATGTCTTGGGTGAAGCCATCCAAATCCTCGAAATCGAGGGTATCGCTAACACCACGCTGGAAATGGTCGCCGAGCGCGTGGCTTACCCGCTCAATGACCTCAAACGTTTCTGGCCTGACCAGGAAGCGCTGCTGTACGACGCGCTTCGCTATCTCAGCCATCAGGTCGATGCCTGGCGCCGCCAGCTTTTACTGGACGAGTCGCTCAGCGCGGAGCAGAAACTGCTGGCCCGCTACGCCGCGCTGACCACCTGCGTAAGCAACCATCGTTATCCCGGCTGCCTGTTTATTGCCGCCTGTACTTTTTATCCGGACCCTCAGCATCCGATCCATCAGCTGGCCGAGCAGCAAAAGCAGGCTTCGCTGGCCTATACCCATGAACTGCTTAGCAAGCTCGAAGTTGACGATCCGGCAATGGTCGCAAAGCAGATGGAGCTGATCGTTGAAGGCTGCCTGAGCCGACTGCTGATCAAGCGCAGCCAGACGGATGTCGATACCGCGCGTCGCCTGGCAGAAGACATTTTGCGTTTTGCCCAGTGCCGTATGGGCGGCGCCCTGACCTGATTCCGATATCTTAACCAATTCATCGCGCATATAATCCCCTCCTCATCGATATGCTGACAGGGTTTGATATGCGCTCTCTTCTTTGGGTTGCCATCATGGGGCTGTGTTCGACACCGCTCCTGGCAGCTTCTCCGCAAGGCTTTTCTTTCGCGCACAAAGACTGGGAGCTCGCCTGCGACAACACCGGGACCTGCCGAGCCGCCGGCTATGGCGCCACCATGGGCGAAGTCAGCGTTCTGCTGACCCGCAATGCGGGCGCGGCGCAGCACGTCATCGCTGTGGCGACTTTCGCGCAAACCGAACGCGATATCCCCCCTGACGCAACGGTAAATCTGTTCATTGACGATCGGGATAACGGTCCACTTGAGGCCGCCGACGAGAGCCACTTTCGCTTTGACGACACCCAAACGGCGGCCCTGATTCAGGCCCTGGAGCACAACGGCAAAATTGAGCTTGCCCTTAACGGCGAGCGTAAAACGCTCTCCGACGCGGGCAGCAGCGCCGTATTCCTGAAAATGGATGAGTTTCAGCAGCGCCTGGGCACTGCCGATGCGCTGTTACGCCAGGGCGACGCCGGTGATGAGAATATTTTGTCAGCCGCGCCCGCGCCGGAAATTATCGCCGCGCCGGTCATCCACAATGCCGCCACCGTAGCGCTGACGGCGAAGCAGCGGCAGAAACTCCGTCCCCAGCTCGTCCCTCTGCTAAACAGCCATTGCGACGACTGGCAAAACGCGGATATCCCGGCATCTGAGCGCCAGATCACCGCAACGCCGTTGGATAAAAGCCACACGCTGATTCAGGCGCTGTGCTGGCGCGCTGCCTACAACGACGGCTATGCAACGTGGGTGGTCGACAAGGCGTTTATGACCCAGCCTCAGCTGGTCACCACCGACGCCTCCAGCTATGCCGACGGCGTGCTCACCTTTTTCAATAAAGGCCGCGGCATCGCCGACTGCATCAGCGGTGAAGAGCGCGTCTGGGATGGCAAAACGTTTGTCCAGAGCCTGAAATACACCACCGGCGATTGCCGGGAGATCGCCCCCGGCGGCGCGTGGATGCTGCCCACCTTTGTGAGCCAGGTTATCCCGAAGCAGCAGAAAGATGCCGATAACAACGCGCTGAAAGCGCTGTATAACGCCGTATTAAAGGAGCAGAAGGCCAATCCTGAACTGGATCTGAATAATATCGCCGAGCAGTTCCCCCTCAGCGGGAACGTCAGCCATTTTACGCTGACCTACGCGGACGACTCTCTGGTATCGACGACGAAACCGTCCGCCGATATCAGCGATGATGAGTGGCAGGCGTTTCTCCAGTCCGATATCAGCGCCGACTCCGAAAACGGTAAAGTGAGCTTTACGCTGGTCGACCTCGACGGAGACGGTAAACGCGATTTAATTATCGACAGCTACGTTGGCGGCACCGGACTCTTTAGCTATACCGGGATACTAAAACGCAGCGACGACGCTTTTGCTGCGGTTAACAGCGATGATAGCGGCAATGGCGATGATTTTGACGCAGGCGTTCCGGGCGCGCTCTATTCTCTCAACGGCCGCGGCGCCAACCAGTGGAGTCACTGGGTGCGCATTAACGGCCAGGTTTACGCACTCTGGTACAACGGCCAGTTTGGCGAAGACAATCTCTATCTGTTGCGCCCGTTTGGCCCCTCAGGCAGTACGCCGGCAGTGACAATCCGCTATCGCTACACCCTTAACGACATTCGCTCGCCGGAAAAAGACCAGCCTCTGACGCCTGCGCTGAATGAGCGGGAGAAGTCAGACCTGCTGAAGTCGCTGGAAGTGATGCAGAGCAGCCTGCTCAAGGATAAGCCACAGAGCGACAATGACGCGCCAATTTGCCCTATTCCTCCGGGCACATCATCCGACGACGCGGAAAACTACTATAGCGGAGTAGCGTCGAACTATATCTATGAAACCGTGGCATATATCCCGGTCTGGCTGAACGATAAATGTTTTATCGGCACCATCTTTAGCCACCACGGCGCCTATCGTCACGGCGTCGATGCGGAAATCACGATCAGCTCGCCGCGCGATGACGAAGACATTGTTGGCGACTACGCGATCTCCGGATTACGCCGCGCTATCTCGGTGACCAGCGGCTGGAAAATCCGTGAAGGCGACAACGGTATGATGTAATTTTCAGCAAAAAAGCGTCTTCAGGTGCAGAATTGCCGTAAACTTAAGCAACCAGTAGATAAATCGAGAAATTTGATTGACGCCGCGTACGGATTACGGTTTAATGCGCCCCGTTGCCCGGATAGCTCAGTCGGTAGAGCAGGGGATTGAAAATCCCCGTGTCCTTGGTTCGATTCCGAGTCCGGGCACCACTTATTCAGAGAACCCAGCCTATGGCTGGGTTTTTGCTTTTCTGCG
>NZ_VOJB01000088.1:49375-77402 GCF_007910085.1 Klebsiella sp. ME-303
GCCGGACTCTCCATCGAACTCCGTTCGATTATTCGCCGCACAGCGGCTCACCCCTTCGGGGCCAGCGCGACAAGCGCGCTGTTCAACGCCTGCAGCGTTAGTCCGAGTCCGGGCACCACTATTCAGAGAACCCAGCCTATGGCTGGGTTTTTGCTTTTCTGCGGCCGGACTCTCCATCGAACTCCGTTCGATTATTCGCCGCACAGCGGCTCACCCCTTCGGGGCCAGCGCGGCAAGCGCGCTGTTCAACGCCTGCGGCGTTAGTCCGAGTCCGGGCACCACTATTTAAAGAACCCGCCCAAAAGGCGTGTTTTTGCTTTTCTGTTTCAGACAAACATCTTTCTTCCCAGCTGGCGCCCCGCCTCCAGATGCGCCTCCGCCGTTTTCAGGTCAGGCAACAGCAGCATCTGCGAACTGGCTACCGTCGCCCCGCAGTAATCAAAAATCCCGTGGACAATCTGCGCATGAAAAGCATCGGTAAACCCGTGCTTGTCATACGTTTGTTGACTCGCTGCGCCTAATGCCACCAGATGCACCCGCAGGCGGCCCAGCTTCTTCACGACATCGCCGTCGGCGGTCTCCTCATAGGCCCAGCCGTTTGAAAACACGCGGTCAACCCAGCCCTTTAACAGCCCAGGCATCGACCACCAGTAAACGGGAAAAACCAGCACCAGCGCGTCGGCGTTATCAATTCTGGCCTGCTCGGCCATCACGTCGGGCGGCGTGCCGCCGGTTTGCAGAAATGCGGCGATATCCGGCTCGGCAAATACCGGGTTAAAGCCTTCCTGCGTTAAATCCGCTATGTCAGCCGTATGCTGCGGGCCGGATTCGGCAATTCCTTGCGCAATCGCCGTCGCTACGCTGTGAGTCAGCGACGTCTTGAGAGGATGAGAAACCACGATTAATGCATGCATGACGGATACCCCAGTTGCGCTATAACGATATTGGACGTAGCCTTATATACCAACAGTAACTTACCATCAGTAAGTTACTGTTGGTATATTAATATGTCAACGGGAGAATGTTTCCATGTCTGAACCACTCGTACGTCAGCGTTTAACGCGAGAAGAGCGGCGCAAGCAGCTGATTGATGTCGCCTGGCATATTATTCGGCAAGAAGGGACCGATGCTCTGACGTTGGGTTATCTGGCGACGCAGGCGGGCGTGACGAAACCCGTGGTTTACGATCACTTCGACAGCCGTTCAGGGCTTTTCGCGATGCTTTATCGCGAATACGATCAACGCCAGACGGCGCGAATGGATGAGATACTGCGCAATACCGAACCGAATGCGGAGAAGCTGGCCTCGGCGATCGCCAACGCCTATATCGAGTGCGTGCTGCTTCAGGGGCGCGAGATGCCCAGCGTCATGGCCGCGCTGGCCGGGACGCCAGAGCTGGAGAAGATCAAACAAGAGTGCATCGCCACCTTTACCGGAAAATGTCGGGACTATTTTTCGCCGCTTTGCGAGAGTGAGAATCTCAGCGAGGCGGCCATTCTCGCCATGCTCGGCTCCGCCGACGGGCTATCGGCCGCGGTAGTGAACGGCGTCATCACGGAGCAGCAGGCTAAAGATGAGCTCTTTCAGGTCATTATGTCGATGCTGCAGCGCTGCTGTCATCGCTAAATCGCGCCCGCCGTCCGGCGGACGCGTTGATTATCAGCCGCCCGCTTTCTTGATCGCCGCATCCAGCGAGGCTTTATCCGCCAGCCCCGGGAATACGGTGATCGTCGCTTCCGTGGCGCCGGTAGTCGGCATCACGATAACGCCCGGCGTCCCGCTCAGGCCAATTTCCTGCGCCAGCTGATTGGTGCTTTCCAGTACCGGCTCAACGTCCGCCGCTTTCTTCGCGTCGAAATTCACTTTCTTCGCCTGCTGCTGGATGTCGGCAGCCGTCAGCTTGCCTTCGTTATGTCCGGTGGAATAGATCCCGTTATGGTAGGTCAGATAAGCCTCTGCGCCCTTCTGCTGATAAATCTGCAGGCCGATTTTGGCCGCTTCAAGCGAGGTTTCCCAACGGCTGCCAAAGATCGGCCACTCTTTAAAGGCAAAGCGGGTCTGCGGATTCTCTTTAATCACCTGCTCCATTACCGGCGCCAGACGACTGCAGTAAACGCACTGATAATCAAAGAATTCAATGACCGTGACTTTGCCCTCTTTCGGGCCGTAGGTTGGCGTATTTTTATCCTGGGTCAGCGCGGCCGCATTCTTCAGTACCGCCTGGGTCGCGGCGCTGGCCTGCTGCTGTTGCTGAATTTGCTGTAGCTTCTGGCTGGCCTGCAGCAGCACTTCCGGATGCGCGACTAAGTAATCCGCGGCGATTTTGCCAATACGGGCCTCTTGTTCAGGCGTAAAAGTCGGCGCATCAGCAGCGGTCGCCATAAGCGGAAACAGGGTAGCGCCGATAAAGGCAAATGTGAGTAAATTCTTATGGCCGGGCATGTAGTTAGTCCTTGCGATAGGTGAACGGCAGATGTATTTCTACGAACAAAATATCATCCTTTGCCTGCGAATCATTGCCGGACCATGCAATGATTGGTAACGATATTTTTCAATCACTCGCTGCGCGCGGTCTCTCTGTAAGGTGGCCAGGGTGCCCTAACGAGAGTACGCTTCGCCCCTGCGTTTTTCCGTAGGTTCTCTTTTTTGGTTCGATGAGTTGGGTATGAATGCGTTTTTCAGTCAGTGGGACGTGGCGGTTATTCTGCTGCAAATTATTGCTATCGATCTGTTATTGGGTGGCGACAACGCGGTGGTGATCGCGATGGCCTGCCGTAAACTGCCGCCTCAGCAGCGTACCAAAGCGATTATCATCGGTACCGTCGGCGCAATAGCGGCGCGCGTGCTGCTTTTAGCTATCGCGATCTATTTACTCTCATTGCCGTGGCTTAAAGTAGTCGGCGCGCTGATGCTACTGTGGATTGGCATCAAGCTGGTGACCAATCAGGAAGAAGAGAATGATGTCAGCAGCTCCAGCAGCCTGTGGCGTACCGCGGTCACCATTACCGTTGCCGATGTCATAATGTCGCTGGATAACGTGCTGGCGGTGGCCGCCGCAGGAAAAGGCCATCTGCTGCTGGTCGCGCTGGGCGTATTGATCAGCATTCCGATTATCGTCCTCGGCAGCAAGCTGGTGCTGGCTATCCTCAACCGCTTCCCGTCCGTGGTGATGCTGGGCGGGGCGCTCATCGGCTGGATAGCCGGTTCCATGATGGTGACCGATGTGACCATCGTTCATCTGTTCCCCAACGCGCCCGCCGCGCTCCCCGTGATGGGCGGAGCCATTGGCGCCGCCCTTGTGCTGCTGGAAGGGTTGCGCAGAAACCGCAGGCGCTCCAGCGAATAGCTGGCGTTCACGCTTGGCCGCCGTCAATCCCGACGGCGTCAAGTTTGCGCCATTTTTCCCCCACATCCGCCCTCATTTGCCCTACGCTTAGTAAAGACACCTGATCCAGGGATCTGTAACCATAATATTGCGCATAAATGAGATAAAACCATGGAATTAAAGGATTATTATGCCATTTTAGGGGTTCAGCCAACGGACGATCTGAAAACCATTAAGACCGCCTATCGCCGTCTGGCACGTAAATACCACCCCGATGTCAGCAAAGAAAACGATGCCGAAGCCAAATTCAAAGATCTCGCCGAAGCCTGGGAAGTGCTTAAAGATGACCAGCGCCGCGCCGAATACGACCAGCTCTGGCAGCACCGTAACGATCCGCAGTTTGGCCGTCAGCAGCAGCATTCCCACGAGCAGAGCTATAGCCAGCAGGACTTCGACGACATCTTCTCCTCCATGTTTGGCCAGCAGGCGCACCATAGCCGCCGCCAGCACGGCGTCCGCGGTCATGACTTAGAGATAGAAGTCGCGGTATTCCTTGAGGAGACCCTGGCCGAGCAGACGCGCACCATCAGCTATAAGCTGCCGGTTTATAACGTCTTTGGCATGGTCGAAAGCGAAACGCCGAAAACCCTGAACGTGAAAATTCCCGCGGGCGTCGTCGACGGCCAGCGGATCCGCCTGAAAGGCCAGGGCACCCCCGGCGAAAATGGCGGCCCTAACGGCGACCTGTGGCTGGTGATTCATATCGCCCCGCATCCGCTGTTTGATATCGTCGGACACAACCTTGAAATCGTCCTGCCGCTGGCGCCGTGGGAAGCAGCGCTAGGCACCAGGGTCACTATCCCGACGCTGAAAGAGAGCATCCTGCTGACCATTCCGCCGGGCAGCCAGGCCGGTCAGCGGCTGCGGGTGAAGGGCAAAGGGCTGACCAGCAAAACCACCACCGGCGACCTGTATGCGGTGATAAAAATCGTCATGCCGCCAAAACCAGATGAGAAGAGCCGTGAGCTCTGGCAGCAGCTGGCGGATGCACAATCCAGCTTCGAGCCGCGTAAGACATGGGGGAAAGCCTGATGGCTAAGATAACAGTGACGTTCACGATTACCGAGTTTTGTCTCCACACCGGCCTTTCCGAAGATGAGCTTAACGAGATTGTTGGCCTCGGCATGATCGAGCCGCGCCAGCCGCAGCGGGAAAACTGGCTGTTTGACGATAGCGCGGTGACCATCGTTCACCGCGCCGTACGCCTGCGCAAAGAGCTGGAGCTGGACTGGCCGGGCATTGCTGTGGCCTTAACGCTGCTGGACGAGAACGCGCGCCTGAGCCGCGAAAATCAAATTCTGCAGCAGCGGCTGGCGCGCTTTCTGACCCATAGCTAAGCCGTAGCCCGCTCTCTTCCTGTGGCACCGCCCGGTCCTTACCGGGCCTGGGCGGTCCTCGAATGACCTCAAGCCCGTAGCCGCTCAGGACATAAAAAATGCCGCCGGGGGAAGCCCGCGGCGGCATGAATTACTGGCAAAACGATTTAGTCGTTGATGCGCGGATGCTGCTGCACCAGACGAGAACGTTTTTCCTGCAGGTCGGCGATTTCCTGATCGATATCTTCGATTTTATGTTCGATGTTATCGTAGTGCTCGCCGAGAATTTCTTTCGCTTCCTGAATATCCGAAGCCGCTGGCGTCGCCCCTTTCAGCGGACGATTGGCGGTCTCTTTCATCGACAGGCCGGTAATCAGACCAATCAACGCCACCACCATCAGATAGTAAGCCGGCATCATCAGGTTCTGCGTGCTTTCCACCAGCCACGCCGCCAGAGTCGGCGTCAGACCGGCAATCAGCACCGAGATGTTAAAGGCGCTGGCCAGGGCGCTAAAGCGGATGTGGGTCGGGAACATCGCCGGCAGCGACGAGGCCATCACCCCGATAAAGCAGTTCAGCACCACCGCCAGCAACAGCAGACCGGCGAAAATCAGGCCAAGGACGTTACTGTTAATCATGATAAAGGCCGGAATCGACAGCCCGAACAGCGCCACGCTACCAATCAGGATGAACGGACGACGGCCAAAACGGTCGCTGAGCATACCGATAACCGGCTGAACGAACAGCATCCCGACCATGATGGCGATGATGATCAGCACCCCGTGGTCTTCAGAATAGTGCAGGTTATGCGACAGGTAGCTCGGCATATAGGTCAGCAACATGTAGTAGGTCACGTTGGTGGAAATCACCAGACCGATACAGGTTAGCAGGCTACGCCAGTGTTTGGTCGCAATCTCTTTGAAAGAGACTTTCGGCCCATCCTGCAGGCCCTCGCGGTCGCCCTGCTCCATTTTATCAACGTGCTGCTGGAACGCCGGCGTCTCTTCCAGCGCATGACGCAGATAAAGTCCGATAATCCCTAACGGCAGCGCCAGGAAGAACGGAATACGCCAGCCCCAGTCGAGGAAGTTCTCTTCGCCCACCACGCTGGAAATCAGCACGACTACGCCCGCGCCCATGACAAAACCGGCTATCGAACCGAAGTCCAGCCAACTGCCCATAAAGCCGCGTTTACGGTCAGGCGAGTACTCTGCAACAAAGATAGAGGCACCGGTATATTCGCCGCCCACCGAGAAGCCCTGCGCCATTTTACACAGCAGCAACAGGATCGGCGCCCAGATACCAATCGTGGCATACGACGGAATAAGGCCGATACAGAATGTACTTATCGACATGATAACGATGGTTATCGCCAGAATCTTTTGTCGACCGTATTTGTCGCCCAGCATCCCGAAGAACAGGCCGCCTAATGGACGAATTAAGAAGGGAACCGAGAAAGTACCGAGCGCGGCAATCATCTGCACGCTGGGGTTGGCATCGGGGAAAAAGACCTTACCAAGCGCATATGCAACAAAACCATATACCCCAAAATCGAACCACTCCATCGCGTTACCCAGCGACGCTGCGGTAATCGCTTTCTTCAGTTTGCTATCATCAATGATGGTCACATCCCGAAGCGTGATGGGTTTTACTTTTTTCCTTTTAAGCATAATTATCCTCTTTTGCTCTCGCCTTGAGCGCACGAATCTCCGCCGAATGACAAGGTCATTCGCGTCATGCGTTGGGAGCGGCGAATTGCTGTGCTCCACATTTCAAGCGTAGCAGGTTTGCCTGCACTGTCTGCTGACAGTCCGTACAACCGAACCTGTTGACGCCTGCTCTGGCCATAATGAAATAAGCGGTACCGCTAATAAGTGTAGTGAATTTGCGTTCTCGCCTTTTTACCCTAACAGCGTTTAAATTTGGGATCAACTTCACAAAAATTTACCTACCCTTAAACAGAGTCATCCAAAAGCAATAAGTTCAATGAATATTGGAACTTAGCGATACATTTCCGCAAATATCCTGCGCTTTTTATGAAAATAAGCCCGCCAGGCCTCACGATATATATCCTCTTTCTCCGCTGCGATAAGTCATAAAAAAGGCCCGACAAAAGTGCGGGATTGCGCTATAATCAGCATTACTTTCGGCTATCAGCCACCATTTAAAGGACCAACGTCCTGTTTTACCCAGTAATCGCGAGGAACGTCATGCAACTGCCACACTGCCCAAAATGCCATTCTGAATACACTTATGAAGACGGCGGCATGTTTATCTGCCCGGAATGCGCCCACGAATGGAACAATGCCGAGCCTGCGGACGATAACGACGCGCTGGTGGTCAAAGACGCCAACGGTAATTTACTCGCCGACGGCGACAGCGTCACCGTGGTAAAAGATCTGAAGGTTAAAGGCAGCTCTTCGATGCTAAAAATCGGCACTAAAGTGAAGAATATCCGCCTGGTTGAAGGCGATCATAATATTGACTGTAAAATAGATGGTTTTGGCCCGATGAAGCTAAAATCCGAATTTGTTAAAAAGAACTGATTTTATTCCCCCGACGCCCGTTGTCGGGGGGAAATATATTTTCCCATGGCCTCCCGGAATCCCTCGCTGCCGCCTAGCTTAATTCTGCAATCCCCTTCTACGCTTAATGGAATATTCGTTACCTGAGGTAATGGTTATGCCCTTAAGTCCCTATATCGCTTTTAGCGGCAACTGCGCTGCCGCCATCGCTTTCTACCAGCAGGCGCTGGGCGCGGAGCTCATCCACAAAATCACCTGGGGTGAAATGCCGCAGAATACGCAGGACGCCGAAGATGGCTGCCCTTCCGGCCAGCATCTGGCTGCCGACGGTATCGCGCACGCCAGCCTGCGCATTGCCGATAGTATCCTGATGCTCAGCGACAGCCCCTCCAGCAACATGGAGCGCTACGCCGGATTTACCGTCGTGCTGGACTCGCAGGATGTTATTGAGGGTAAACGCTGGTTTGACGGCCTCGCCGACGGCGGGCAGATTGAGATGGCCTGGCAGGAAACCTTCTGGGCGCACGGCTTCGGTAAAGTTATCGACCGCTTTGGCGTCCCGTGGATGGTCAACGTGGTGAAAGAGCCTTAACGCTGCACCCTGTGCTCCCCCCGAAAGGGAGAGAGGGCGGAGTGAGGGCATCTGTGCATTCACTCCCCCTTACCCTGTCATTCCACCGGCATCAACTCTTCATCCCCCGGTCATCATGGGTTAACCGAAATGTAACAAAAAACCGTCAGGATCGGCCCACGCTCAGAGGGAAATACTTCCTTGTCCTTAGTGAGGCTCGATTGACATGTACTTATCCAGACATCCGACCAGTTATCCAACGCGATATCAGGAAATTGCCGCCAAACTGGAGCAAGAGCTTCGCCATCATTACCGCTGCGGCGACTATCTGCCCGCCGAGCAGCAGCTGGCGTCCCGCTTTGAGGTTAACCGCCACACCCTGCGCCGGGCCATCGATCAGCTCGTCGAACGCGGCTGGGTCCAGCGCCGTCAGGGCGTCGGCGTGCTGGTGCTGATGCGCCCGATAGATTATCCGCTCAACGCCCAGGCCCGCTTTAGCCAGAATCTTCTCGAACAGGGCAGCCACCCAACCAGCGAGAAGCTGCTGTCGGTGGTGCGTCCGGCCAGCAGCCACGTTGCCGAGGCGTTTGCTATCAGTGAAGGCGATAACGTCATTCACCTGCGCACCCTGCGCCGCGTGAACGGCGTCGCCCTGTGTCTGATCGACCACTACTTTACCGACCTGAAGCTGTGGCCGGTTCTACAAACCTTTACCCACGGCTCTCTCCATGACCTGCTGCGCGATCGGCTTGATATCGAACTGACCCGCGTGCGCACCAAAATCAGCGCCCGACGCGCGCAGGCCAAAGAGAGCAATATTCTCGGCATTCCCAACATGGCGCCGCTGCTGTGCGTGCGCACCCTGAATCATCGCCAGGGCGAGCAGAGCGCGACAGAGTACTCCGTCAGCCTGACCCGCGCCGACATGATTGAATTCACCATGGAGCACTGAATGCACTTTGATACCGCAACCCGCCAGCGCTGGATGTCCGTGCTGGCCCACAGTGAACCACAAGAACTGGCGGCGCGGATGCAGACGCTGCAGCTCGCGCCGCAGTATGAGCTGATTCGCGCCCCGGAGACCGGGCTGGTGCAGCTGCAGGCGCGTATGGGCGGCATCGGCGACCGATTCTTCGCCGGAGACGCCACCTTAACCCGCGCCGCCATTCGCCTGGCCGACGGCACCCTCGGCTATAGCTGGATTCTGGGCCGCGACCGCCCGCACGCTGAACGCTGCGCGGCCATTGATGCCCTGATGCAGTCGCCACACCATTTTCACACCCTGATGGAAACCCTGATAACCCCGCTGGAAGAACAACGCAGCGCGCGCATTGAAGCCCGGCGCGCCGAAGTCAACGCCAGCCGGGTCGACTTCTTTACTCTGGTTCGCGGAGATAACGCATGACATTACAACCCGCCTTTACCCTGGCTGTGCAGGATGCCCAGCACAGTTTCCGCCGCCTGCTGAAGGCGATGAGCGAGCCGGGAGTGATTGTCTCCCTCCAGCAGCTTCAGCACGGCTGGCAGCCGCTGAACGTCGCCTCCACCAGCCTGCTGCTGACGCTGGTGGATCACGACACGCCGGTCTGGCTCGCTCCCGCGCTGCATAACGATCTTGTCGGCCAGAATCTGCGCTTTCATACCGGCGCGCCGCTGGTTGAGCAGCCGCAGCAGGCGACCTTCGCCGTCGCCAGCGACAGCATCAGCGCCGAGCAGCTGAACGTGCTTTCCGCCGGTACCGTCGTCGCCCCGGAAACCGGCGTCACGCTGGTGGTTCAGCTTGCCAGCCTGAGCGGCGGCCGGATGCTGCGGCTGACCGGCGCGGGGATCGCCGAAGAGCGGATGATCGCCCCGCAGCTGCCGGAATGCATTATTGAAGAATTGACCGAGCGTCCGCATCCGTTCCCGCTGGGAATCGATCTGATCCTCACCTGCGGCGAACGCCTGCTGGCGATTCCGCGCACCACCCATGTCGAGGTCTGCTAATGTACGTAGCCGTCAAAGGCGGCGAGAAGGCGATCGTCGCCGCTCACGCCCTACAGGAACAGAAACGCCGAGGCGAGGGACGGCTTCCTGAAATCAGCGTTGATCAGATTAGCCAACAGCTTAATCTGGCGGTGGACCGGGTCATGACCGAAGGCGGCATCGCCGACCGGGAGCTGGCGGCGCTGGCGCTGAAGCAGGCCAGCGGCGACAGCGTCGAAGCGATTTTTCTGCTGCGCGCTTATCGCACCACCCTGCAAAGGCTGGCGGTCAGCGAGCCTGTCGACACCGCCGGTATGCGCCTTGAGCGCCGTATCTCGGCGGTCTATAAAGATATCCCCGGCGGCCAGATGCTCGGCCCGACCTACGATTACACCCACCGTCTGCTCGATTTTACCCTGCTGGCCAACGGCGAAACGCCGCCGCTGGCGACCGATAGCGCACCGCAGGAAGCGACGCCGCACGTCTTTAATCTGCTCGTCCAGCAGGGGCTGGCGAAAGCGGAGCGGGATACCGACGCGCAGCCCGACGATATCACCCGCCATCCGCCGGTTTATCCCTGTTCGCGCTCTTCGCGCCTGCAGCAGCTGGTGCGCGGCGACGAGGGCTACCTGCTGGCGCTGGCCTACTCCACCCAGCGCGGCTACGGACGCAACCATCCGTTTGCCGGTGAAATTCGCAGCGGCTACGTCGCGGTGGAGATCGCACCCGAAGAGCTGGGCTTCACCGTCACTATCGGCGAACTGCTGATGACCGAATGCGAGATGGTCAACGGCTTTGTCGACCCTCAGGATGAACCGCCGCACTTTACCCGCGGCTACGGCCTGACGTTCGGCATGAGCGAGCGCAAAGCGATGGCGATGGCGCTGGTTGACCGCGCGCTCCAGGCGCCGGAGTACGGCGAAGAGGTGGCGGGCCCTGCCCAGGATGAAGAGTTTGTGCTGGCCCATGCCGATAACGTCGAGGCCGCCGGTTTCGTTTCGCACCTTAAACTTCCCCACTATGTCGATTTCCAGGCCGAACTGGCGCTGCTTAAACGCCTGCAACGGGAGAATCAACGTGGCTAACGCACTGACCGGCTATAACTTTGCTTATCTCGACGAGCAAACCAAACGCATGATCCGCCGCGCCATCCTGAAAGCGGTGGCCATCCCCGGCTACCAGGTACCCTTCGGCGGTCGCGAGATGCCTATGCCCTACGGGTGGGGAACCGGCGGTATCCAGCTTACCGCCAGCATCATCGGGGAAAATGACGTCCTGAAGGTGATCGATCAGGGCGCCGACGACACCACCAACGCGGTATCGATTCGTCAGTTTTTCAAACGCGTGACCGGCGTCGCGACCACCGAGCGCACCGAAGACGCCACGCTGATCCAGACCCGCCACCGGATCCCGGAAACGCCGCTGACTGACGATCAGATCCTGATCTTCCAGGTGCCGATCCCGGAGCCGCTGCGCTTTATCGAGCCGCGCGAAACCGAAACCCGCACCATGCACGCGCTGGAGGAGTACGGCGTGATGCAGGTGAAGCTGTACGAAGATATTGCCCGCTTCGGCCATATCGCCACCACCTACGCCTACCCGGTGAAGGTCAACGGCCGCTACGTGATGGATCCGTCGCCGATTCCAAAATTCGATAATCCGAAGATGCATATGATGCCTGCGCTACAGCTGTTCGGCGCCGGACGCGAAAAACGCATCTACGCGGTACCGCCGTATACCCCGGTTGAGAGCCTCGATTTCGACGATCATCCGTTTACCGTTCAGGAGTGGGATGAACCCTGCGCCATCTGCGGATCTCGCCATAGCTATCTTGATGAAGTGGTGCTCGACGACAGCGGCAAACGGATGTTTGTCTGCTCCGATACCGATTATTGCCGCCAACAGAGCGAGGAGCAGAAAAAATGAGTCATCCGTTACTGGCGGTGAACAACCTGACCCACCTCTACGCGCCGGGCAAAGGCTTCAGCGACGTCTCGTTTGAGCTGTGGCCGGGGGAGGTGCTGGGTATCGTCGGCGAATCCGGCTCCGGAAAAACCACGCTGCTGAAAGCGATCTCCGCCCGCCTGGCCCCGCAGCAGGGAGAAGTGCTGTATCAACAGCGCTCGCTATACGCCATGAGCGAAGCGGAGCGCCGACGTCTGCTGCGCACCGAATGGGGCGTGGTGCATCAGCATCCGATGGACGGCCTGCGCCGCCAGGTCTCGGCCGGCGGCAATATCGGCGAACGCCTGATGGCCACCGGGTCCCGTCACTACGGCAATATTCGCGCCACCGCCGGGCAGTGGCTGCAGGAGGTGGAGATCCCGCCTTCGCGCATTGACGACCTGCCCACCACCTTTTCCGGCGGGATGCAGCAGCGCCTGCAAATCGCCCGCAATCTGGTGACGCAGCCGAGGCTGGTGTTTATGGATGAGCCTACCGGCGGGCTGGACGTATCGGTGCAGGCGCGCCTGCTCGATCTGCTGCGCGGCCTGGTCGTCGAGCTGAACCTGGCGGTGGTGATTGTGACCCACGACCTCGGCGTCGCCCGCCTGCTGGCTAACCGTCTGCTGGTGATGAAGCAGGGCCAGGTAGTCGAAAGCGGCTTAACCGACCGGGTGCTCGACGATCCCCATCACCCCTATACCCAGCTGCTGGTGTCGTCGGTGTTGCAGAACTGAGTGAATGTCCACTCCCCGGTGGCGCTGCGCTTACCGGGGCTACGGATCCCGGGCCGTCTGCAAGCCGGTAGCCCGGACAGGCGCAACGCGCCGCCTCCGGGACTCCCCGGTCGCGCTTCGTGAGTTAATGCATCAGGTAGCCCGGATAAGGCGTTCACGCCGCGATCCGGGGAAATTCAGGCACGATGAGGCTAAAAATGAACGCCATCCGCGTTGAAAACATCCATAAAACCTTTGTTCTGCACCAGCAGCACGGCGTCCGTCTGCCGGTACTCGCCGACGCCTCGCTGACCGTGAATGCCGGTGAATGCGTGGTGCTGCACGGCCATTCCGGTAGCGGAAAATCGACCCTGCTGCGTTCGCTGTACGCCAACTATCTCCCCGATAGCGGCCACATTCATATTCGCCACGGCGATGAATGGGTGGACCTGGTCACCGCCACGCCGCGTAAAGTGCTGGAAGTGCGCAAAACCACCATTGGCTGGGTCAGCCAGTTTCTGCGGGTGATCCCGCGCATTTCCGCCCTCGACGTGGTGATGCAGCCGCTGCTCGAACTGGGCATCCCGCGCGAAGAGAGCGCCGCAAAAGCCGCCCGCCTGCTAACGCGGCTGAACGTACCCGAACGCCTGTGGCACCTCGCCCCCTCGACCTTTTCCGGCGGCGAACAGCAGCGGGTTAACATCGCCCGCGGCTTCGCGGTCGACTACCCGATTTTGCTTCTCGACGAACCCACCGCCTCGCTGGACGGCAAAAATAGCGCCGCGGTGGTGGAACTGATCCATGAAGCCAAAGCCCGCGGCGCGGCGATCGTCGGTATTTTTCACGACGAGGCCACGCGCAACCAGGTCGCCGACCGTCTGCACCCGATGGGGATTTCAGCATGATTATCAATAACGTAAAGCTGGTTCTCGAAGACGAGGTGATTAACGGCTCGCTGGAAGTGCAGGACGGCAGAATTTCGGCCTTTGCCGAAAGCCAGAGCCGACTGGCGGAGGCCATCGATGGAGAGGGCGGCTGGCTGCTGCCGGGGCTTATCGAGCTGCATACCGACAACCTGGACAAGTTTTTCACCCCGCGACCGAAAGTGGACTGGCCCGCCCACTCGGCGATGAGCAGCCACGACGCGCTGATGGTCGCCAGCGGCATCACCACCGTGCTGGATGCCGTGGCTATTGGCGATGTGCGCGACGGCGGCGATCGCCTGGAAAATCTCGAAAAAATGATCAACGCCGTGGAAGAGACGCAGAAGCGCGGCCTCAACCGCGCTGAACATCGGCTGCATCTGCGCTGCGAACTGCCGCATCACACCACCCTGCCGCTGTTTGAGAAGCTGGTTGGCCGCGAGCCGGTGAGCATGGTCTCCCTGATGGATCACTCCCCTGGCCAGCGCCAGTATGCCGACCGCAGCAAATACCGCGACTACTATCAGGGCAAATATCACCTGACCAACGAAGAGATGGACAAATTCGAAGAGGAGCAGATGGCTCTGGCGGCGGCCTGGTCTCAGCCTAACCGGCAGCGCATCGCCGCCATCTGTCGCGAACGGAATATCGCGCTGGCCAGCCACGATGACGCCACCTGCGAACATGTGCTCGAATCGCGCCAGCTTGGCAGCGTCATCGCCGAATTTCCCACCACGATCGCCGCAGCGCAGGCGTCGCGCCAGCACGGGATGAACGTTCTGATGGGCGCGCCGAATATCGTACGCGGCGGCTCGCACTCGGGGAACGTCGCCGCCCACCATCTGGCGGCCAGCGGCCTGCTGGACATTCTCTCCTCCGACTATTATCCCGCCAGCCTGCTGGATGCCGCTTTTCGCATCGCCGACGACGAGGGCAACGCCTTTACCCTCGCGCAGGCCATTCGTCTGGTGAGCAAAAACCCGGCCCAGGCGCTGGGGCTGCACGACCGCGGGGCGATTGCCGAAGGTAAGCGGGCGGACCTGGTGCTGGCGCGCCGTCACGGCGAGCATATCCATATCGATCACGTCTGGCGGCAAGGCAAGAGGGTCTTCTGATGACAGGGAAACTGATTTGGCTGGTCGGCCCCTCCGGCTCCGGCAAAGACAGCCTGCTGGCGGCTCTGCGCCAGCGGGAGCATCCGCAGCTGCTGGTGGCGCACCGCTACATAACCCGTCCACACAACGCGGGCTGTGAAAACCATATCGCCCTCAGCGAACATGAGTTTTTTACCCGCGCCGAACAGCATCTGTTTGCTCTTAGCTGGTATGCTAACAACAATTACTATGGCATTGGCATCGAGATTGACCTGTGGCTGCACGCCGGGTTCGACGTGGTCGCTAACGGTTCACGCGCCCATCTGCCGCAGGCGCAGGCGCGCTATGCCGACGCACTGCTGCCCATCTGTCTGCAGGTTTCTCCGGCGGTGCTGCGACAGCGCCTGGAGCAGCGCGGACGGGAGAACGAGACGGAAATCGCCCAGCGCCTGGCGCGCGCGGCGCGCTATACGCCGAACGAGTGTCTGACGCTGAATAACGATGGCCGACTTAGCCAGTCGGTGGATGCCCTGGTTTCGCTGATTCGTATTCACGGCAACCGGCGCGAACAGCAGACTGCCTGAACGCGAGGAGAAGAGATGAGCCTGACTATCCGCTTAACCGGCACCGGCGGCGCGCAGCTGGTACCGGTTTTCGGCTGCGACTGCCCCGCCTGCCGCCGCGCCCGCGTCGACGAAGCGCATCGTCGCCGTCCCTGTAGCGCGGTCGTCAAATTCAACAACGCGGTGACCCTGCTCGATGCCGGGCTACCGGATCTGATGACGCAGTGGCCCGCCGGCAGCTTTCAGCAGTTTCTGCTCACCCATTATCATATGGATCACGTTCAAGGCCTGTTCCCGCTGCGCTGGGGCGTGGGCGAACCTATTGCGGTATACGGCCCCCCGGATGAACAGGGCTGCGATGATCTGTTTAAGCATCCGGGCCTGCTGGATTTCAGCCATACCGTCGAACCCTTTGTAAGATTTGAACTTCAGGGATTGCGCGTTACGCCGCTGCCGCTGAACCACTCAAGGCTCACGTTTGGCTATCTGCTGGAGTCGGCCCACAGCCGGGTCGCCTGGCTATCCGATACCGCCGCGCTGCCGGAGAAAACGCTGAAGTTCCTGCTGAATAACCAGCCGCAGCTTATCATTATCGACTGTAGCCACGAGCCGCGCCCGCAGCCGCCGCGCAACCACTGCGACCTGAACACCGTGCGGGCCATTAACCAGGTCATCGGCTGCCCGCGGGTGATCCTCACCCATATCAGCCACCGCTTCGATGCGTGGATGATGGAGAATGCTCTACCGGCGGGATTTGAAGCGGGATTTGACGGCATGGAGATAGCGCTGGATTAAGCGGGCGCGGCGAAAGCCGCGGGTCGTGCCGTATCAATAATCATCATCCAGCCTGCGCTGGTCGCTTTCCAACTGACGGCGGTCCCGATCAAGCTGGCGCTGGCGCTCGTCAAGTTCGCGTCGGCGATCCTCAAGCTGCCGCCGCCGGTCGTCATACTGCCGCTGGCGATCGGCGCTCTGCTGGCGGCTGTCCTGATAGCGCCCATCATCATCGTCAGACCGGCTATCGCCCGGATGATAAGCATCATTAATGGCCTGCTGAATATTGCCGATCGCGTCATCAATCATATCGGCGTGCGCCAGCTGGCCGGCGAGGGACAAGGTGCAGATAAGCAAAGCGGTAGAGTAACGTTTCATAAAGCCAGTCTCATCGGGGGGCTGGCTCTACGTTAATCAAGGGCTATCGCCGGGAGTAGCGGAGGAATCTCAAATCCGCTGCTGTTCAATCGCGCCGATGGCGTCCACTCGCCCCTGATGTCGTCCGCCCTCAAATTCGGCAGTCAGCCAGGCATCGACGATCATTTTCGCCAGTTCAAGGCCGATCACCCGCGCGCCAAAGGCCAGAATATTGGTGTCGTTATGCTGTCGTGAAAGCTGCGCCGAGTAGGGCTCGCTGCACACCACCGCACGAATACCCGGGTGCTTATTGGCGGCGATAGAGATGCCGACGCCGGTGCCGCAGATCAGGATCCCGCCGTCGACCTCGCCGGCGGCAACGGCCTGAGCGACGGCGCTGGCATAGCGCGGATAGTCGGTACGTTCCGTGGACCATGCGCCTTTATCTACGACGTCAATGCCGCGCTGGCGCAGATGCGCAAGAATATCGTCTTTCAGGATTATCCCGACGTGATCGCAGCCAAATGCAATCCTTTTCATACTTAGCCTCGCCTGTTGTTAACTTTACAAGGATGACTGGCGTTGTGATTTAAACGCCTAAAAATGCCCCAGAAAACGCTGAAAACAGCATCGTCAGGCTCCTTTCTACACGGACAAATTTTACAAATCAAGACGAAAGCGATATTTAACCTGATTTTCACCTTGCAAAAAAAGAACTGAAATAAAACAATAACACACTGATTTATAATGAATTTATAAGAAATAAAGATAAAATCAACATTAACAAAACTTCACGATAAGCATAACTTTATAAAAAATATAATTTTGTGAAGTTGGTGGTATCTTTTTTGTTTCGCCTGTGGTGATATAGTGTCGTCTTCATTTTATGGACAATGAGAAAGCGATGAGTCAGACAGAATCCAGTTCGCTCCCTAACGGCATCGGCCTTGCCCCCTGGCTTCGCATGAAGCAGGAAGGGATGACCGAAAACGAGAGCCGTATCGTCGAATGGTTGCTTACCCCCGGCAATCTCAGCGATGCGCCGGCAATCAAGGACGTCGCGGAAGCGCTGTCGGTATCAGAAGCCATGATCGTTAAGGTTTCTAAGCTGCTGGGGTTTAGCGGTTTTCGTAACCTGCGCAGCGCGCTGGAGGCCTACTTTTCGCAGTCTGAACAGGTGTTACCGACCGAACTCTCCTTTGATGATGCGCCGCAGGATGTGGTGAATAAGGTGTTCAACATCACCCTGCGCACCATTATGGAAGGCCAGTCGATCGTGAACGTTGACGAAATTCACCGCGCGGCGCGCTTTTTTGCCCAGGCCAACCAGCGCGACCTGTACGGCGCGGGCGGCTCCAACGCCATCTGCGCCGACGTGCAGCATAAGTTTTTACGCATCGGCGTGCGCTGCCAGGCCTACCCGGACGCGCATATCATGATGATGTCCGCCTCGCTGCTGAAGGAAGGCGATGTCGTGCTGGTGGTCTCGCACTCCGGGCGCACCAGCGATATCAAATCAGCGGTGGAGCTGGCGAAAAAGAACGGGGCGAAAATTATCTGTATCACCCATAGCTACCATTCGCCGATTGCCAAGTTAGCTGATTTTATTATTTGTTCGCCAGCACCAGAGACGCCTTTATTAGGGCGTAACGCCTCAGCGCGTATATTACAACTCACATTATTAGATGCGTTTTTTGTTTCCGTTGCACAGCTCAACATTGAGCAAGCGAATTTAAATATGCAAAAAACTGGCGCGATTGTTAATTTCTTTTCACCCGGCGCGCTTAAATAAAAAACCGATCCCACACTGGTGGGATCAATATAACTGTATCCTACACTGAGAATACTGCCATGAATAAATATCTGAAACTTTTCAGCGGCACGCTCATGGGCGTAATGTTATCCACCAGCGCCTTTGCCGCCGCCGATTATGCTGTGGTATTAAAAACCTTATCCAATCCATTTTGGGTGGATATGAAAAAGGGTATTGAGGACGAAGCCAAAACGCTGGGCGTAAGCGTCGATATTTTTGCCTCGCCTTCCGAAGGGGATTTTCAGTCGCAGCTGCAGCTGTTTGAAGACCTGAGCAACAAAAACTACAAAGGTATCGCCTTTGCGCCGCTCTCCTCGGTAAACCTGGTCATGCCGGTAGCCAAAGCGTGGAAAAAGGGCATCTTTCTGGTCAACCTCGATGAAAAAATCGATATGGATAACCTGAAGAAAGCCGGCGGCAACGTCGAGGCTTTCGTCACCACCGATAACGTGGCGGTGGGGGCGAAAGGCGCGGAATTTATCATCGACAAACTGGGTGCTGAAGGCGGCGAAGTCGCTATTATCGAAGGCAAAGCCGGTAACGCCTCCGGCGAAGCTCGCCGCAGCGGCGCCACCGACGCCTTCAAAAAAGCGAGCCAGATCAAGCTGGTGGCCAGCCAGCCTGCCGACTGGGACCGCATCAAAGCGCTGGACGTCGCCACGAACGTGCTGCAGCGTAACCCGAACGTTAAAGCGATTTACTGCGCCAACGACACCATGGCAATGGGCGTCGCCCAGGCCGTCGCGAACGCCGGCAAAACCGGCAATGTGCTGGTGGTGGGTACCGACGGTATTCCGGAAGCGCGCAAAATGGTCGAAGCCGGGCAAATGACCGCCACTATCGCGCAGAACCCGGCGGATATTGGCGCTACGGGTCTTAAGCTGATGGTCGACGCCGAGAAGAGCGGCAAAGTCATCCCGCTGGATAAAGCCCCGCAGTTTACGCTGGTGGATTCCATTCTGGTGACGAAATAGGTCTGTGCATCCCCTCTTTCTTTGGAAGAGGGGAAATCACGCAGCGGTAATAAAGGAAATTTTCTATGCTCACGCCATATATTTCAATGGCGGGGATCGGCAAATCCTTTGGCCCGGTTCACGCATTAAAATCGGTTGATTTAACTATTTACCCCCATGAAATACATGCGTTACTAGGGGAAAACGGTGCCGGTAAATCAACGCTGATGAAAGTATTGTCGGGAATACATGAACCGACCAAAGGCACCATTACGATTAATAACGTGAACTACCACAAGCTTGACCATAAATTAGCGGCCCAGCTCGGCATTGGTATTATTTACCAGGAGCTCAGCGTCATTGATGAATTAACGGTGCTGGAGAATTTATATATTGGCCGCCATCTGACGAAAAAAGTCTGCGGCGTCAACGTTATCGACTGGAAGGAAATGCGCGTACGGGCGGCGATGATGCTGCTGCGCGTCGGGCTGAAGATCGATTTAGACGAAAAGGTGGCGAATCTCTCCATCAGCCACAAGCAGATGCTGGAGATCGCCAAGACGCTGATGCTCGACGCTAAAGTGCTGATCATGGATGAACCGACCTCCTCGCTGACCAATAAAGAGGTGGACTATCTGTTCCTGATCATGAACCAGCTGCGTAAAGAGGGCACCGCCATTGTTTATATCTCGCACAAGCTGGCGGAAATACGCCGCATCTGCGACCGCTACACGGTGATGAAAGACGGCAGCAGCGTCTGCAGCGGGAAGGTCAGCGAAGTGAATAACGACGACATCGTACGCCTGATGGTCGGCCGCGAGCTGCAAAACCGCTTCAACGCCATGAAAGAGAGCACCGGCAACATCGCCCGCGAGACGGTGTTCGAAGTGAAAAACGTCACCAGCCATGACAAGAAAAAGGTACGCGATATCTCATTTAGCGTGAATCGCGGCGAAATTCTCGGTTTTGCCGGGCTGGTCGGCTCCGGGCGCACCGAGCTGATGGACTGCCTGTTTGGAGTCGATAAGCGTAGCAGCGGTGAAATATACCTCAACGGCAAGGCGATCTCGCCCCGCTCGCCGCTCGACGCCTTAAAGAAAGGCATGGGGTATATCACCGAAAGCCGCCGGGAAAACGGCTTTTTCCCCAATTTTTCCATCGCCCAGAATATGGCGGTCAGCCAGAGCCTGAAGCGCGGCGGCTACAAAGGGGCCATGGGGCTGTTCCGCGAAGGCGACGAACGCAGAACGGCGGAGGAGCAGCGCAAGCTGCTGGCGCTGAAGTGCCATTCGGTCGATCAAAACATCACCGAGCTCTCCGGCGGCAACCAGCAGAAGGTGCTGATTTCCAAATGGCTGTGCTGCAGCCCCGAAGTGATCATTTTTGACGAGCCGACGCGCGGTATCGACGTGGGCGCAAAAGCCGAAATTTATAAAGTGATGCGCCAGCTGGCCGATGACGGAAAAGTCATCCTGATGGTGTCATCCGAACTACCTGAAATTATCGCCGTCTGCGACCGCATTGCCGTGTTCTGCGAAGGGCGACTGACGCAAATCCTGACCAATCGCGACGACATGAGCGAAGAGGAGATTATGGCATGGGCACTACCACAAGAGTGAAAGGCGAGATGGGCGAGAAAAAACCGTTTAACTTCGCGCTGTTCTGGGATAAATACGGCACCTTTTTTATTCTCGCCATCATCGTCGCCATCTTCGGCACCCTGTCGTCAGAGTACTTCCTGACGACCAACAATATTACGCAGATCTTCGTCCAGAGTTCGGTCACCGTCCTGATCGGCATGGGCGAGTTCTTCGCGATCCTCGTCGCCGGGATCGACCTGTCGGTCGGGGCGATCCTCGCGCTCTCCGGGATGGTCACCGCGAAGCTGATGCTGGCGGGCGTCGACCCGTTCTTCGCGGCGCTGATTGGCGGCGTGCTGGTCGGCGGCGCGCTGGGGGCCATCAACGGCTGCCTGGTCAACTGGACCGGCCTGCATCCGTTCATTATTACCCTCGGCACCAACGCCATCTTCCGCGGTATTACGCTGGTGATCTCTGATGCCAACTCGGTGTACGGGTTTTCGTTTGATTTCGTTAACTTTTTCGCCGCCACGCCGCTGGGTATTCCGGTTCCGGTGATCTTCTCGCTGATTGTGGCGGTGATCCTGTGGTTCCTGACCACCCGTATGCGCGTGGGCCGCAACATCTACGCGCTGGGCGGTAACAAGCACTCCGCTTTCTACTCCGGCATCGACGTCAAGTTCCACATGCTGCTGGTGTTCATCATTTCCGGCGTTTGCGCCGGGCTGGCGGGCGTGGTCTCCACCGCCCGCCTCGGGGCGGCGGAACCGCTGGCCGGCATGGGCTTTGAAACCTACGCCATCGCCAGCGCCATCATTGGCGGCACCAGCTTCTTCGGCGGTAAAGGACGCATCTTCTCGGTGGTCATCGGCGGCCTGATTATCGGCACTATCAACAACGGACTGAACATCCTGCAAGTACAAACCTACTACCAGCTGGTGGTAATGGGCGGATTAATCATCGCGGCTGTCGCCCTCGACCGTCTTATCAGTAAGTAAGGAATTTATCATGAAAATTGCTCCCTCTTTAATGTGTATGGATCTGCTGAAATTTAAAGAACAGATCGAGTTTATCGACCAGCACGCAGACTATTTTCACATCGACATTATGGACGGTCATTTTGTACCAAACCTGACCCTGTCGCCGTTTTTCGTCAGCCAGGTCAAAAAGCTGGCCAGCAAACCGCTGGACTGCCATCTGATGGTCACCCGCCCGCAGGACTACATTAGCCAGCTGGCGCAGGCGGGGGCGGATTTTATCACCCTGCATCCGGAAACGATTAATGGCCAGGCCTTCCGCCTGATCGAAGAGATCCGTCGCCAAGGCATGAAGGTCGGACTGATCCTTAACCCGGAAACCCCGGTTGAGACCATGAAGTACTACATTCATAAAGCCGACAAAATCACGGTGATGACCGTCGATCCTGGCTTCGCCGGGCAGCCGTTTATCCCGGAGATGCTGGAAAAAATCGCCGAACTGAAAGCCTGGCGCGAGCGCGAGGGGCTGAGCTACGAGATCGAGATCGACGGCTCCTGCAATAAAGCCACCTATCAAAAACTGATGGCGGCGGGCGCGGACGTCTTTATCGTCGGCACCTCAGGCCTCTTCAATCACGCCGATAAGATAGAAGACGCGTGGCAGATCATGGCAGAGCAGATCCTGACGGCAAAACGCGAGGTACTGCCTCATGCAAAAACAGCGTAACGTCGTCGCGGGCGTAGATATGGGCGCGACCCATATCCGGCTTTGCCTGCAAACGGCGCAGGGCGAAGCGCTGCACTGCGAAAAGCGGCGCACCGCCGACGTGATTAGCGCCGACGGCCTGGTCAACGGTATTAAAAACCTGCTGCAGCAGCAGCTGACCCAGCACGACGCCCACTGCTGCGGGCTGGTGATGGGGTTTCCGGCGCTGGTGGCAAAAGACAAGCGGACGATTATCTCAACGCCCAATCTGCCGCTGGCCGCCGCCGACCTGTATAATCTGGCCGACCGGCTGGAAGCGGCGCTGGGCTGCCCGGTGGAGTTTTCCCGCGATGTGAATCTGCAGCTCTCTTTTGATGTGCAGCAGAACGGCCTGCAGGAGCAGGAGGTGCTGGCGGCCTATCTTGGCACCGGTATGGGCTTCGCGGTCTGGCTGAACGGCGGACCGTGGACCGGCGCCCACGGCGTGGCGGGCGAGCTGGGACATATTCCGCAAGGGGATGACGCCCTCATCTGCGCCTGCGGCAACCCCGCCTGTCTGGAAACCGTCTGCTCCGGGATTGCGCTAAAGCGCTGGTATGAACAGCAGCCGCGCGCCTATGAACTGGGCGAGCTGTTCGTTCACGCCGCGCGGGAGCCGTTTGTGCAGCAGCTGCTAAACCACGCCGCACGCGCCATCGCCACCAGCATCAACCTGTTCGACCCCGATGCGGTGATCCTCGGCGGCGGAGTAATGGATATGCCCGCCTTCCCGCGTGAAGCCGTCATCGCCATGGTCAAAACCTACGTCCGCCGTCCGCTGCCGTATCAGGCCGTACGCTTTATCGCCGCCTCCTCTTCCGCGTTTAACGGCGCTCAGGGCGCGGCGGCGCTGGCGAGAAGCCGGTATTTAAGCTAGCCGAGGTAACGCCCATAAGCCCGGACCTGCCTCTTCCCGCCCCCTCGGCGGCGGTGCTGCGCGCCTGGCCGGGCTACCCGGCCGCGTCACAGGCGCCCGCGTCGACACGTCAAAACTGACGATAGCCTGTTTTTCGTCAGCATTTCGCCCAAAAAAACGACGTATCATCAGTCAATACCCACAGTGAAAACATGGCATAGAAGATGCATAGTGACGGCGCGATAGCGCGTATGCGCCAATTGATTAACTGGAGCAAGACCGATGAAAAAAGTCGTCACGGTTTGCCCGTATTGCGCATCAGGTTGCAAAATCAACCTGGTGGTCGATAACGGCAAAATCGTTCGGGCGGAGGCGGCACAGGGGAAAACCAACCAGGGAACCCTGTGTCTGAAAGGCTATTATGGCTGGGACTTCATTAACGATACCCAGATCCTTACCCCGCGCCTGAAAACCCCGATGATCCGTCGCCAGCGCGGCGGCAAGCTGGAATCCGTCTCCTGGGATGAGGCGCTCGATTACGTCGCCACTCGCCTCAGCGCCATTAAAGAGAAGTATGGCCCGGACGCGATTCAGACTACCGGTTCGTCCCGCGGGACGGGTAACGAAACCAACTATGTGATGCAAAAATTCGCGCGCGCCGTTATTGGTACCAATAACGTCGACTGCTGCGCTCGCGTCTGACACGGCCCATCGGTTGCAGGTCTGCACCAATCGGTCGGTAACGGCGCTATGAGTAATGCCATCACCGAGATCGACAACACCGATCTCGTGTTTATCTTCGGGTATAACCCGGCAGATTCACACCCTATTGTGGCGAATCACGTGATTAACGCCAAACGCAATGGGGCGAAAATCATCGTCTGCGATCCGCGTAAAATCGAAACCGCGCGCATCGCCGATATGCACATTGCGCTGAAGAACGGCTCGAATATCGCGCTGCTCAACGCTATCGGGCACGTGATCATCGAAGAGGATCTCTACGATAAATCCTTCGTCGCCAGCCGTTCCGAAGGCTTCGAAGAGTATCGCAAAATCGTCGAAGGCTATACGCCGGAGTCGGTGGAAGAGATTACCGGCGTGAGTGCCCAGGAGATCCGCGCCTGCGCCCGCATGTACGCCAGCGCGAAATCCGCCGCCATCCTGTGGGGCATGGGCGTCACCCAGTTCTACCAGGGCGTGGAGACCGTACGTTCGCTGACCAGCCTGGCGATCCTCACCGGCAACCTCGGCAAGCCGAGCGTCGGCGTCAACCCGGTGCGCGGCCAGAACAACGTTCAGGGCGCCTGCGACATGGGCGCGCTGCCGGATACCTATCCGGGCTATCAGTACGTTAAGTTCCCGGAAAACCGCGAGAAGTTCGCCAAAGCCTGGGGCGTCGACAGCCTGCCGGCGCACACCGGCTACCGCATCAGCGAGCTGCCGCACCGCGCGGCGCATGGCGAAGTGCGGGCGGCGTACATCATGGGGGAAGATCCGCTCCAGACCGACGCCGAGCTGTCCGCCGTGCGTAAGGCTTTCGACGATCTGGAACTGGTTATCGTCCAGGATATTTTCATGACCAAAACCGCCTCAGCGGCCGACGTTATCCTGCCCTCCACCTCGTGGGGCGAGCACGAAGGCGTTTATACCGCAGCGGACCGCGGCTTCCAGCGCTTCTTTAAAGCGGTAGAGCCGAAGTGGGACCTGAAAACCGACTGGCAGATCATCAGCGAAATCGCCACCCGGATGGGCTACAAGATGCACTACAACAACACTCAGGAAATCTGGGACGAGTTGCGTCATCTGTGCCCGGATTTCTACGGCGCCACCTACGAGAAAATGGGCGAGCTGGGCTACGTCATGTGGCCGTGCCGCGATGAGTCCGACGCCGACCAGGGGACCTCTTATCTGTTTAAAGAGAAGTTCGATACCCCGAACGGTCTGGCGCAGTTCTTCACCTGCGACTGGGTCGCGCCGATTGACAAACTCACCGACGAATACCCGATGGTGCTGTCGACGGTGCGCGAAGTCGGCCACTACTCGTGCCGTTCGATGACCGGCAACTGTGCGGCGCTGGCCGCGCTGGCGGATGAACCGGGCTATGCGCAGATCAATACCGCCGATGCCGAACGTCTGGGCATTGAGGATGAGGCGCTGGTGTGGGTGAACTCGCGTAAGGGCCGTATTATCACCCGCGCGCAGGTCAGCGATCGTCCAAATAAAGGGGCGGTCTATATGACCTACCAGTGGTGGATTGGCGCCTGTAACGAGCTGGTTTCCGAGAACCTGAGCCCGATAACCAAAACGCCGGAGTATAAGTACTGCGCCGTCAACGTTGAGCCGATTGCCGACCAGCGGGCCGCCGAGCAGTACGTGATTGACGAGTACAATAAGCTGAAAACCCGCCTGCGCGAAAGCGCGATGGGCTAATCAGGCCGCCTCCCCGGAGGCGGTGCTTCGCACCTGTCCTGGCTACACAATCCGTAGCCCGGGCAAGGCGCGTCAGCGCCGCCCCCGGGGAAACAGACGGCACGATTATTCGGATAAACCATGAGTATCCCCCACTCGTTCCCGTCGTTTTCTTCTCCTTCACCTGCCTTTATACTGCTCGCTATGTCCTCTACCGATAATAAAAAATGAAATACCTCTATTTACTGCTGGTGATGGCAAGCGTCGCCGCAGGCGCCATGGAACCCGGCAGCCAGTACAAACCGCTGGCCGAAGCGGGCGACCCGCGCGCGCAGTACTACCTGGCCGACACTTACGTCAGCTTCGGCGATTTTCCGCAGGCTGAATACTGGGCGCAGAAAGCGGCAGACAAGGGCGACGGCGATGCGCTGGCGCTGCTGGCTCAGCTCAAAATCCGCAATCCGCAGCAGGCCGACTACCGCCAAGCGAAAGCGCTGGCGGAAAAGTCGGTGCAGACCGGCAGCAGGGCGGGAGAAATTGTCCTCGCCCGGGTGCTGGTGAACCAGCAGGCCGGTACGCCGAACTATCCGCACGCCATCTCCCTGTTACAGCATGCCGCCCAGGCTCCGGAAAGCGATTCAGCCGTCGACGCCCAGATGCTGCTGGGGCTGATCTACGCCAGCGGCGTTCATCCCCCGGAAGATGACGTAAAGGCGACGCAGTATTTTAAAGAGAGCTCTGCCCTCTCCCGCACCGGCTACGCTGAATACTGGGCCGGGATGCTTTTCCAGCAGGGGGAAAAAGGCTTTATCGAACCCAACAAGCAGAAAGCGCTGCACTGGCTCAACGTCAGCTGTCAGGAGGGGTTTGATACCGGCTGTGAAGAGTTCGACAGGATCAGTAAAAGATAAGAAAAAGCCCGGTGCGATGTCACCGGGCTTTCTGTTTTATTGCGCCGTTTTATCAAATTTTCCCAGCACTTCACGCTCGTACGCCAGCGCTTTTTTGCGGTCAAACTTGTGTTCCCATTTGGCGATAACCAGCACCGCCAGCGCGTTGCCCACCACGTTCAGCGCGGTACGCGCCATATCGAGGATACGGTCAACGCCGGCGATAAACGCCAGACCTTCCAGCGGAATGCCCACGCTGCCCAGCGTCGCCAGCAGCACCACGAAGGAGACGCCCGGTACGCCGGCAATCCCTTTCGACGTCACCATCAGCGTCAGCACAAGGGTAATTTCCTGCCAGATGGAGAGGTCGATACCGTACAGCTGGGCAATAAAGATCGCCGCAATGCTCTGATACAGCGTTGAGCCATCGAGGTTAAAGGAGTAGCCGGTCGGCACCACGAAGCTGGTGATTGACGCCGGCGCGCCATAGGCTTCCATCTTCTCAATAATCCGCGGCAGCACGCTCTCGGAGCTGGCGGTAGAGTAGGCCAGAATCAGCTCATCCTTCAGAATGCGGATCAGGGTCCAGATGCTCAGTCCGCACACCCGCGCCACGATGCCTAATACCACCAGCGCAAAGAACAGAATGGCGAAATAAAGCAGAATCACCAGCTTCGCCAGCGGCCACAGCGAGGCGAAGCCGAAGGTCGCCACGGTCACCGAAATCAGCGCGAACACGCCCACCGGCGCATAGCGCATGACCATGTGCGTCACTTTGAACATGGTTTCAGAGATAGAGCGGAACACCGTTACCAGCGGTTCGCGGTGGGTGGCAGGCAGCGAGGAGAGGCCCAGACCAAACAGCACCGAGAAGAAGATGATCGGCAGCATGTCGCCTTTCGCCATCGAGGCCACGATATTGGTCGGGACCAGCGAGAGGATCGTGCCCATCAGGCCATGCGCGTGGCTCTGCACTTCCGCCGTGGTGTTTTGATATTTCGAAATATCCACCGCCGCCAGCTGCGACATATCGATTCCGCTCCCCGGCTGGAAGACGTTAGCCAGGGTAATCCCCAGCACGATCGCCACCGTGGTGATCACTTCAAAATAGATAATGGTCTTCGCACCGATACGGCCCAGCTGCTTCGCATCGCCCACGCCCGCAATACCGACCACCAGGGTCGAGATGACGATCGGTACGACGATCATTTTAATCAGATGGATAAAGATATCGCCTGCCGGGGTCAGCAGGTTTGAGATTAACCAGTCACGGCTTTCGGCATGGTAATGCAGGTAACTGCCCAGAAGTATGCCCAGCACCAGAGCCAGCAAAATTTGCCAGGCCAGGCTGACTTTTGTTTTTTTCTTCACTACAGACTTCCTCGATGAAAAGCGCCATTCCGGGAGGTAATGGCACCCACTGAAAGGGGTATGAATTGTGTTGCGTTGCTTTATAGGGTTATTTAACGCGCAATATCAGTATCATTTGCACGGCATGCTGCGCAAGTCTTTAAGAACAGCGGTTTACTCTGGTTTTATGCATAAACCCGCTAATATCCCCACCTTATGTTGCATAAGTATTTGTTATAAAAAATATTTAATATATTCATTTTCTATAAATTCAATTCAGAAATTATTTCATATCAAAGTTTCATTTGATTGCTTTTCATT
>NZ_VOJB01000088.1:77440-174960 GCF_007910085.1 Klebsiella sp. ME-303
TGATCTGCCCCCCAAATAGCAAACAAAGCCGCCAAAGCCCCTACTATTAACGTTTATTTGACATATATTTAACAACCTACAGGAGAAAAAAAGCCATGAGCCAAATACATAAACACTCTATTCCCGCTAATATTGCGGAACGTTGCCTGATTAACCCGGAACAGTACCAGGCGCAGTATCAGCAGTCCGTCACCGAACCTGACGCCTTCTGGGGCGAGCAGGGCAAAATCCTTGACTGGATAAAACCCTATACGCGCGTGAAAAACACCTCGTTCGCGCCGGGCAATATTTCCATTAAGTGGTATGAAGACGGTACGCTGAACCTCGCCGCTAACTGCCTCGATCGCCATCTGGCGGAGCGCGGCGACCAGACGGCCATCATCTGGGAAGGCGACGATGCCAGCCAGAGCAAAAACATCACTTATCGCGAGCTACATCGCGATGTCTGCCGCTTTGCCAACGTCCTGCTCGATCTGGGCATTAAAAAGGGCGATGTCGTGGCTATCTATATGCCGATGGTGCCGGAAGCGGCGGTGGCCATGCTGGCCTGCGCGCGTATCGGCGCTATCCATTCGGTCATTTTCGGCGGCTTCTCGCCGGAGGCGGTCGCCGGCCGTATCATCGATTCCAACTCTCGCCTGGTGATCACCTCGGATGAAGGGCTGCGCGCCGGCCGCGCGATCCCGCTGAAGAAGAACGTCGACGACGCGCTAAAAAATCCGCACGTGAAGAGCATCGAAAACGTGGTGGTGTTCAAACGTACCGGCGGCAAAATCGACTGGCAGGAAGGCCGCGATCTGTGGTGGAGCGATCTGATCGAAAAAGCCAGCGCGGAACACCAGCCCGAAGAGATGAACGCCGAAGATCCGCTGTTTATCCTTTATACCTCCGGTTCGACCGGTAAGCCAAAAGGCGTGCTGCACACCACCGGCGGCTACCTGGTCTATGCGGCGTCAACCTTTAAATACGTGTTCGACTATCATCCGGGCGACATCTACTGGTGCACCGCCGACGTCGGTTGGGTCACCGGCCATAGCTACCTGCTCTACGGCCCGCTGGCCTGCGGCGCGACGACGCTGATGTTCGAAGGGGTACCGAACTGGCCGACCCCGGCGCGTATGTGCCAGGTGGTCGATAAGCATCAGGTCAACATTCTTTATACCGCCCCTACGGCGATCCGCGCGCTGATGGCGGAGGGCGATAAGGCCATCGAAGGCACCGACCGCTCTTCCCTGCGCATTCTCGGCTCCGTCGGCGAACCGATTAACCCGGAAGCCTGGGAGTGGTACTGGAAGAAGATCGGCAACGAGAAGTGCCCGGTGATGGACACCTGGTGGCAGACCGAAACCGGCGGCTTTATGATCACCCCGCTGCCCGGCGCCATCGAGCTGAAGGCCGGTTCCGCCACGCGTCCCTTCTTCGGCGTCCAGCCGGTGCTGGTGGATAACGAAGGCACGCCGCTGGAAGGCGCGACCGAGGGGAACCTGGCGATCGCCGACTCCTGGCCGGGCCAGGCGCGCACGCTGTTTGGCGACCACGAACGCTTCGAACAAACCTACTTCTCCACCTTTAAAAATATGTACTTCAGCGGCGACGGCGCGCGCCGTGACGAAGATGGCTACTACTGGATCACCGGCCGCGTCGATGACGTGCTGAACGTTTCCGGCCACCGTCTGGGTACCGCCGAAATTGAATCGGCGCTGGTGTCGCATCCGAAAATCGCCGAAGCGGCAGTGGTCGGCATTCCGCATAACATTAAAGGGCAGGCCATCTACGCCTACGTGACCCTCAACCATGGCGAAGAGCCGACGCCGGAGCTGTACGCCGAGGTGCGCAACTGGGTACGTAAAGAGATTGGCCCGCTGGCGACGCCGGACGTGCTGCACTGGACCGATTCGTTACCGAAAACCCGTTCGGGCAAAATCATGCGCCGCATTCTGCGCAAAATTGCCGCGGGCGATACCAGTAACCTCGGCGATACCTCAACGCTTGCCGATCCTGGCGTGGTGGAAAAACTGCTCGAAGAGAAGCAGGCCATCGCTATGCCATCGTAAACCAACGATCCCCTACACCCTCTCCCCACCAGGGGAGAGGATATAATTACGACTCCCCAAGGATTTCAGGTAGCAGGAAAGCGGTAAACAGGCTGATTCCCGACAGTTAACTGCCGGGCGGATGAGTGTTGCCGACGACCGGCGCGTGAATGACGAAAGGGAACCTCTGGAGACGCTACGATGAACGAACAGATTTGTCAGCGGATAGAAAATAGTGCGCATTTTAAGGAGCTTGTTGCAGCCCGGCAAAGGTTTGCCGCCATCCTGTCACTGATTATGCTGGTGATTTATGTGGGCTTTATTCTGCTTATCGCCTTCGCCCCCGGCTGGCTGGGCACGCCGCTGCATGCGGGAACCAGCGTCACCCGGGGTATTCCGATTGGTATCGGCGTGATCGTTATCTCTTTCGTCTTAACCGGAATATACGTCTGGCGGGCAAATGGTGAATTTGATCGGATGACGAAAAGCATTCTCAGCGAGGTTAAAGCATCATGAAGAAAGTCCTGACGGCGCTCGCCGCCACGCTCCCGTTGACCGTCAATGCCGCAGATGCTCTCACCGGCGCGGTACAGCGCCAGCCGACCAACTGGCAGGCGATTATCATGTTCCTGATTTTCGTCGCCCTGACGCTCTATATCACCTGGTGGGCCTCAAAACGCGTACGTTCGCGCAGCGATTACTACACCGCGGGCGGCAATATCACCGGTTTCCAGAACGGGTTGGCGATTGCCGGCGATTTTATGTCGGCGGCCTCGTTCCTCGGCATTTCCGCGCTGGTTTACACCTCCGGCTACGATGGGCTGATCTACTCGCTCGGTTTCCTCGTCGGCTGGCCGATTATTCTGTTTCTTATCGCCGAACGCCTGCGTAACCTCGGGCGCTACACGTTTGCCGACGTAGCGTCCTATCGTCTTAAACAGGGGCCGATCCGCACCCTCTCCGCCTGTGGTTCGCTGGTGGTGGTGGCGCTCTATTTGATAGCCCAGATGGTCGGTGCGGGTAAGCTTATCCAGCTGCTGTTCGGCCTCAACTACCACGTTGCGGTGGTGCTGGTCGGCGTGCTGATGGTGCTTTACGTCCTCTTTGGCGGCATGCTCGCCACCACCTGGGTGCAGATTATCAAAGCGGTCCTGCTGCTGTTCGGCGCCAGCTTTATGGCCTTTATGGTGATGAAGCACGTCGGCTTCAGCTTCAATAATCTGTTCACCGAAGCGATGGCGGTCCACCCGAAAGGCTCGGCGATAATGAGCCCCGGCGGACTGGTGAAAGACCCGATATCGGCGCTGTCGCTCGGCCTCGGGCTGATGTTCGGCACCGCGGGTCTGCCGCATATTCTGATGCGTTTCTTCACCGTGAGCGACGCCAAAGAAGCGCGTAAGAGCGTGTTCTACGCCACCGGCTTTATGGGCTACTTCTATATTCTGACCTTTATCATCGGCTTCGGCGCCATCATGCTGGTGGGGGCGAATCCGGCGTTCAAAGACGCGGCCGGTCAGCTTATCGGCGGTAACAATATGGCGGCGGTGCATCTGGCGGACGCGGTCGGCGGTAATCTGTTCCTCGGCTTTATCTCCGCCGTGGCCTTCGCCACTATTCTGGCGGTGGTCGCAGGATTAACGCTGGCGGGCGCGTCGGCGGTCTCTCACGACCTGTATGCGAACGTGTTCCGTAAAGGAGCGACCGAGCGTCAGGAGCTGAAGGTGTCGAAGATTACCGTGCTGATCCTCGGCGTGGTGGCGATTCTGCTGGGCATCCTGTTCGAGAATCAGAACATCGCCTTTATGGTCGGCCTCGCGTTCTCCATCGCCGCCAGCTGTAACTTCCCGATTATCCTGCTGTCGATGTACTGGTCGAAGCTGACCACCCGCGGGGCGATGATTGGCGGCTGGCTGGGTCTGCTGACCGCGGTGATTCTGATGATCCTCGGCCCGACCATCTGGGTGCAGATCCTCGGTCACGAAAAGGCGATATTCCCGTATGAATATCCGGCGCTGTTCTCTATCGCCGTGGCCTTTATCGGTATCTGGTTCTTCTCCGCCACCGATAGCTCCGCGGAAGGCGCGCGCGAACGCGAGCTGTTCCGCGCCCAGTTTATCCGTTCGCAGACCGGTATCGGCATCGAGAAAGGTCAGGCGCATTAATGATTGCCCGTACCCCGGCCTGCTGGCCGGGGTAGTGTTGATGCATTAGTTGTAGCTAAAAGTCAGCGTTCCGCTCGCATTGGCTTCACCCGGCGTCACTTCGGTTCCGTATTTGTAATAGTTCGCGGTAAAGGTCAAGGTGTTCGATGCCTCCGCCCCGCCGGGATTATCAGGATCGGTGAATATCGAATAGCTGGCCTCCGCTTCTGAATTCGTTACCGTAGTTCTTTTCGACTCTGCAAACACTCTGTAGATTGAGTTATTCACGGCAAGCGCCGTGTCAAAGATGTTCAACTGCACCCCAACGCCGGTCGCTACATTTTCACCCGGTGTTAATGCAATCACGGAATGACCGGGATTATCCCCTTCCGCTTCTGTTGCCGTAACGCGCATCGTCACGAAGGTACCTGGCTCACAGGTTAGGGTGAGCGTTTGATGAACTGAACCGACTTTGTTAGAAACATTAAACTCGCTTGTTTTCACTGAGCCCATTTGGAAATTCAGTGCGGCCGTACTGGCGGTACATCCCATAGGAACGAGCTGAATATGGGTTGTCCCGCTGATATGCAGCTGAGAAATAACCAATTCGCCGTTGCTGTCTTTCATTGCTACGGTTGATACCGGGTCGGTAAAGCTTAGAGAACTATTACTGGCAATGCTTCCGCCTGTAGCAACGAGCTGTAACTGATAGACAGGGGAATAATTCGTACTGGCACTGAAAGCAAAAAAGCCCGGTTTGACAAGAGGAAAATCAGCATCACCAATATGGTGTTCACTGTTATCGACATTAAATACAGATGAAACACCATCATATTCCCCCGTAGTATTTAACCATACGTTAACTCTGATACCTATTCCCGGCACCGACGTTTCATAGATGTTATTACCGACAAGCGTAGTCGCTATGCCAGGTGACCATGTAAAGCGGGCATATAAACTACCGGTACAGTCGAGAACACTGGTTTTGGGATGGTATATTTTCCCTGAATCATAAATAACGGTCCCAGGAGAATAATTACCTGCGCTAAGCAATAGCTTGGATGGTAAATTAGTGATTGATACATCACCATAATTTAATCCATAGCCACAGGCCCACACATAACCCGGGAAAATTAAAAAAAGAACAAGTAAAAAAATTTTTTTCATATAAAACCCGCAAAAGTCGTATCATTTATATGACACATTAAAAGTGACCGTCCAGGAGATATTCCTCGCCGTTACTCGTCCATTCGGCGAAAATATTCCCGCCTGCCATATTTAAAATAGGCTCAGAACCTTCAATGAAAAAACAGGTATAGCTGTCGTTTGGCTCATGGCCTTTCTGCTACACTGTCATAGCTGCTGTAGCCCGCTGAAGCTAATACGGCGCATTCATCTCTCTTTTCCCGGCTTACCGATTGGGGAATATTTTATTGATAAGTAAAGGTTATCGTTCCGCTCGCATTCGCGATACCTGGCGTCACTTTAGCTCCGGTTTTGTAATAGTTCGCGGTAAACGTCAGGACGTTCGATGCCGCCGCACCGCCGGGATTATCAGGATCGGTGAAGATCAAATAGCTGGCCTCCGCGCCAGAATTCGTTACCTCCGTTCTTTTTGTGGTTCCAAATACTTTGTAGTTAAAATAATTCACGATGAGGGGTGCATTATTAAGATTCAACTGTACCCCAACGCCGGTCGCTACGTTTTCGCCGGGTGTTAACGCAATCACGGAATGATCGGGATTATCACCTTCTGCTTCTGTCGCCGTAACGCGCATCGTCACGGCAGTTCCCGGCTCACAGGTTAGGGTAAGCGTTTGCTGAACCGATCCGACCTTGTTAGAAACATTAAACTCACTTGTTTTCACTGAGCCCATTTGGAAATTCAGCGCGGTCGAATCAACCGAGCATCCCATAGGGGTCAGTTTAATTTTTGTCGAACCCGTCACGTGCAGCTGGGAAATAGCCATCGTTCCGTCAAGATCCAGAATGGAGACCGTGGAAATCGGATCGGCCAGCGTCAGCGTGCTATTACTGGCAATTGCCCCCCCCGTTGCCACAAGCTGGACCTGGTACGTTGGGGCATAATATGTGCTTGCCTTGTCATCAAGAAAGCCATTTGGTTTTCCCAGATATAAGTCTTCATCACCGATATGGTGAACGCTGTAGTCAGCATTAAAATCATCGGTATCACCGCCATATTCACCCGTGATATTGAGCCAGAATTTGACGCGAATACCGATACCCTGCACGGAGGTCGAGTAGATGTTATCCCCCACTAAGGTGCCCGCATTCCCCGAGCTCCACCCGAACAGTGCATATAACCAACCCCGACAATCCGTAAGAGATGTGGTTGGATGCGTTATCTGTCCTGAATCATAAAGGATGGTCCCCGCCGAGTAGCTACCCGCATTAACCAGTATCTGCGCGGGCAAATTAGTTAAAGCGATATCGCCCGAGTTTGCCCCCGTTTTACATGCCCAACTGTAAGCCGGTAGTAAGCAGGCTAACAACAATAAAATAGACTTTTTCATACCTCTCCCTCGCGAGAACGGCTCACTTATATGACACATTAAAAGTGACCGTATAGGCGACATTTCCCGCCGTGACTCGTCCATTCGGCGTATACATTCTGGCACTCATATTAAAAATAGGTTCTGCACCCTCATTAAAAAGATAGGTATAGCTGTCGTTTGGTCCCAGGGATTTCTGATCTACCGCGCTTAGCAGCTGTAGCCCAACGCCTTTTGCGCCGTCAATTAGCTCATTCTCATAAATACTGGAGTAAGTACTGTCAAATGAATTACCGCTAAACGTTATCGTCACTGACGCCGTACCCGTTGAACAATTATCAAAGGCAATGGACACGGTCGTGGCATCACTGCTCGCGCCCGGTTTGTTGGTAAGCTTTTGATAAGATACGGTACCCAGATCGATCGCGCTGGAGGGTTTAACCGAGACCTCGCATACGGGCTCTTCAATTTTACCGGTGATATTAAAATTGACGCTACTCGACGTATCATAGGCCCAGGCGGGATTAATGGATATCGATGCAAAGCCAATACTGATGATAAATAACCCGTACGACTTCGTTAATATCCCGCCATTGCTTATCCTCATCGCTTCCATCCTGAGTTTATCTATTAAGGCAATTATCCAGCTATTCATCAGCGGCAATCCGCTGCATAAAAAATGATATCATCAACCGATTTATTGACTGATAAATCATAGTCCACATAGCATTGGCTATTTTGGCTATCACCCCACTTCACAAACAACCGACCTTTTTCAGGCAGCCCGGTCAGATAGGCCTGTCCGGAATCACCGACGATAGCGCTGCGTTTTTCTTTATATTCCTGGCTTTCATTATCTAATGTCATAATAGCGCCAAAAGGGACTTCTTTATTATTAAAATGCAGGGTCATCATCGCCTTATAGCCAATCCAGGTATCATATTTGACTTTTACAATCGCATTGCGCGTCGGAACCACCGTTTTGACAATATTATCGATTTCCGCTCCCGAGACCTGCTGTTCATCAAGAGAGAGATTATTTTCATGGTACGGTCGAACAAAGGGTACAACGGCGTATCCGAAGGCATCGGTCGTAATATTCGTCTGTCCGCGCACTACCACATCGCTGACGCCAGGCGCCTCAACCAGCGCCACGCTCTCGCCAAGATAACGAGAAAGGGTCACACCACCGGAATGAGCAACCATCCCGCCCCGTAGCGAGTAATTATAGTGGGCGCTATAGCTGTCATATCCGTATCCCGCGGTGACTTCACCTTTTGAACCCTGATAGTTTAGATTGACGTTTCCTGAAGTCTTTTTATCGCTGGCATTGTAACCCTCCTGCATATTCCAGTTCAGAGAACGATCCGCAAAAGCAGATCCGCTCAAACCCAGGCTATGGGTCGTGTCGCCCATCCGACTGCTGTTCATATTGTAGCTGGCCGAGATATCCGCACCAAAAGGCACGCTCACCGTGAGTGAAACAAGATTATCGCTGGTCTGAGCACGCTCACTATTCTGGCTTGTGCTTCGTACATTTCGGCTACAGGAGTAGTTAACAAAATAGGAAATGCGGCCAAGGGAGTTGCTATAGCTCACGCCCAACGACTCCATACGTGAATTATCCCAATAAGATTCGCTGACCAGTGAGAGGGAGAGTGAACCATACCCTGCGAGAATCTGAGAAGCTGAAGCGTCAAAACGATCTTTAGTCCGGCCCGTTGATGAACAGCACCCGCTATGCGCATTCGACCTATCAATAAAATTTTGCAGAGAGTAATAGCCATGGGTTGAATAACGGTACCCGGCAACGGAGAAGTTGGTTCCCGTCTGCGGAATATCTTTGCTAAAGCGCACGCGATAAGATTGTCCTTCGCTGGATGACGTGTGATTCGACGTTGGCGTCTCTTTTATATCTGCCCAGGACTGGGATGCATCAAAGGAGAGCGCGCCGATCGTGCCAAGGTTAAGTCCGGCCCCCAGAAGAACATTACTGTATTTGTTCTCCAGTTGCTGAAAACCACTATACAGCGTGATGTTGCTCGATGCCCCCCAGGCGATGTTAGATTGCAGGAAGTGATATTCTTTTCCGCCGGAACTTCCCGAACGCGTTTTGCCGCTGCTCAGGGCGTAATCTATCTGGCCCTCGCGCTGCAAAATCGCCAGCGAAGCAAAAGGCACCACAAAGCTCTGTTCACTGCCATCGGACTCTTTTACCGTCACATTCAGATCGCCCGCGCTCCCGGTTGGGTAAAGATCGTTTATCTCAAACGCGCCAGGGGGGACCGTTGTTTTATAAATGCTGTAACCGTTCTGATAAACCGTCACGTCGGCGGTGGTGCGGGCGATGCCTTTAATGACCGGCGCAAAGCCGTTCAAGCTATCCGGCAGCATCTCTTTATCTGAGTTCAGCTGTAGCCCGGTGAAGCTAACACTGTCGAACACGCTTGATGACGTATAGGTCTGGCCCAGGATCAGCTGGCCTTTCAGGGCCTGGATATCACGTGAAATATAGCTGTAGACCGAGTCCCACTGGTTGCCGTCATCATTATGGTTGAGGGTACTGTAGTTCCGTAAACGCCACGGCCCGACGTTTAAACCCGGCTGCAGGCTCACAAACTGGCTGGACGTCGCTTCGCCGCCGTGCCGCGGATCGGTCTTTTGCCCGGAGAGATTATAGTTAAGTAGCCCCGCGGTAATACCCTGTTGCCACCGGCTTTCAGGGACATATCCCCGCGGATGATGCATCACCGCGACCTGAGGCACGTTAAAATCAACGCGCTGTTGTGAAAGTAATACCGTGGTTCCCCATCCAGGGATTGCGGATAGTCGGGCACAGCGGGAACCCGCGACCGTGAGCTCGGGATAATTTTCCGTTTTGATTGACCACGCTTTCAGCTGCGCGACGCTGATACAGGGTGAAGAAACGTCATTACCCTCACTCTGTTGGGTGAATCTGACTGACTCGGAAGCAATAAATTCTTGGTTAATATAAATATCAAGATTGTATTCACCCGGAGGAACGGTTTCCTGGGAAATATAGCTCAGGTCGACAGAAGTTGTACCGGTTTCATTGACCTCCAATAGGTGAGGATTGAAATACTCACCAGCGATAGTGGGTAACGGAAGGGTGGCAAAGCAGGAAATAATGGCGACGTAGCCACTCTTCAACAGAAATGTAAAATTCTGTCCAACGTTATTGAATGATGGCGGTATATTTTGGTCCCGGCATTCCATAGTCATTGATCACGCTCCATGTGATTTTCTTTTTCCCTGGCAAGGATGTATTTGCTACCGGTATTTTTATGGTTGAAAAAGGTGCAACAAACCATGCTTCAGGAACTGACTTACCATTAACCGTAATTTCAGAAAAGTTCATATACAACGGTGAGGTATTTTTAACTTTAATATCTCTACCTTCGGCAGACCACTCCAGCTTTTCGGCAAACTTTTCCGGAATAGCATTTTTTAATGCAGCTGGCCGAAAAATCAGTTTAATCCGCGAATTAATGGCGAACTGCACCATATTTTTGTCCGGCGCGCTATCCATAGCGGGGATGCCTTTAATATTCAGCCAAAACATAGACTCTCGCTCTTCGGGCAGCGGTTTACCTGAGCGGAGGATTCGGACAAATCCTTGTTCGCCGGCCTTCAGGCGAAACAGCGGAGGGGTGGTAATAAAGGAATCTTTTGCTGGTGATGCCTCATCCACAACTGCGATCCAGGACTGGACAATATTTGTAACGTTATCTTTATTTTGCACAGATACCGTCGCTGCCTTTTGCGTACCATCGAATATCACTCGCGTACCGCCCACCACCACGCTGGCCTGCGCGACAGACAGGCAGGAACAAAAACAGATAAAGTAAGCTAATTTTTTCATGGTAGTGTCCAGTGAGGGAAAGCAGAAGCTTTCCCTTTTATCTAATGCTGAATTAATAATAGGTAACGTTGTAAGTTACGGTTGTCTGCACCGCTCCCTTGGTGGGAGTAGCCGTACCAGATTTAGCCAGTTTAACGGTAAAAGGAATCGTCGCGGCACCGGAGGAAATATCCACATCCGCACCTTCAGTATTGTTCTTAAGCAGGGCACCCTTATTATCAAAAATCGCCACCGCAACGCCGGTAGCGGGTGTTTCCGCCGCCTGGTTTTTGAAGTAATCGCTATTCGTCGTGTCCGCTTCGCCACCAAACGTCACTCTGGCCAAGGCGTTACCGCCTTCTGTGGTCTTAGGGCATCCGGTTAAAGTGAAAGAAAAGCTCTTCGCCGCCCCGTAGGTATTCGTATCCAGATCGGCGACTGAGGAGGTCCCCATCTCAATAGACGAAACGCCATTATCGATAGTCGCTGTACAAGTGGTATCTGAGACCTTACCGGTAAAAGTAATGGTATTCGCGGCCTGAGCCAGAGTAACCAGAGAGCAGCCGGCAGATAAGGCTAATATTTTGGCAAGCGTTTTGGTACTGAAGTTCATTGGTATTCCCCTGTTTATTAAGATTAACAATCAATCCATCAATTGTTTTATGGCTTTTATTAGAGAATGAAGCCAGACATCAGCGAAGGTATAAGCTGATAAGGTGCATGGGGAGTGAATAACCTGCATTTAAGATGACTAACCTATAAATACAAGAGCTTAATTTCCACATGAATCCATTCAATAATAGAAGCTCACGTAAGTAAGATATCTAAAATAGAGAAAATACTCAACAAGCGCATATGAATTATCTCAAATGAATAATAGCCCTGAACCAATCAATACAAGATATACATCATAAATAACCACATAAATTCATAACGTTAAACATAAAAAACATTCACAAAAAACATTATTCCTTATATTTATATTTCTCTTAAATATTAAACCCTCCTCAATCAGAAACATTTAATTACAATTTAAGCAGGAAGGCAAATAAGGATATCACCTAAGGCATCATCGGATTATCCTACAAATACGAATATTTAATTAACCGTTCATATCGATAAGATGAAAAGACTATTCATAGGAATATAAATAGTCGTGAGATATGGAAAAAGTACCTTAGCGAGTATGCGTTCACTAATAACAAAGGGGTTCAGAACATGACCCATCTCACCAGCGGCGCGGTCAGCACCATCACCACTCCGGATAGCATCATCACCAGGCTGGCGACCACGCCCTCCTGAGGGCCAAGCTCGTAGGATCGTGCGGTGCCGGCGCCGTGCGATGCCGCCCCCAATCCGGCCCCTTTTGCCATTCCCTCGCGAATAGAAAGACGCAGAAACAGTACATCCCCTACCGCCATCCCGAATACCCCGGTGACCACGACAAACAGAGCGACTAAATCTGGCTGGCCGCCCAGCGGTTTGGCTGCCGCCAGCGCAAAGGGGGTGGTAACGGAGCGTACCGCCAGGCTGCGCTGGATCTCATCAGGCAAGGTAAATAATCGCGCCAGCCACACCGAACTGGTCACCGCGACAACCGAGGCGGTAGTGACGCCAGCCGTCAGCGACATCCAGTGGCGCTTAATAATCGCCATGTTGTCGTATACCGGCACGGCAAAGGCGATCGTCGCCGGGCCCAGCAGCCACAGCAGCCAGTGGGTCTCCCCCATATAGCGTTGATAAGAGATATGGCCGAATACCAGCATCATGACCAACAGGATCGGGGTGAAAACCAGCGGCATCAGCGGCAGTTTATGGAAGCGGCGATAAAGCCGCTTGTTGGCAAAATAGAGTCCCAGCGTGACAAGAAGGCACAGGAGGCTCAGCTGAAAATCACTCATGTTTCATCCTGCTGACTTCATAGCGATACACTTTATCAACCACCCATGCCGTGGCGCCCAACACCATCGTAGTGCTCAAGCCAATCACCAGAAAGATACGCCAGCCATCGACCATCAGCAGCTGCGCGTAGTTGACGACCGCCACCACCGCCGGTACGAAAAACAGCAGCATCTCAGCCAGCAGCCAGCGGGCTCCGGCGCGTACCCAGTTTAAAGGAATGACCCGGCAGACGATCAGCGCCAGCATCATCAGCATGCCGACCAGATTCGCCGGAAGCGGCAGGTGCAGCCAGTTAACTAAATATTCAGCGCAGACGAACAGTCCGGCGTAGATCAGGACCTGAACCGGTACCTGAAGACGTTGCATAACAAAGGGCGTCACGCGAGCTGGCGCAAAGGCCATGAGCGGTATTCCTGAAAAAGAAGACAGGCGTGCAGTATAGAGAGCCGCCCGGCGCGGCAGAAATGAATTAAAATCATCACAGGTATAGTCTCAGGGAATAATTATGGATATCCGAACGCTGCGTTATTTTGTCGAAGTGGTTCGCCAGCAAAGCTTTACCCGCGCGGCGGAGAAACTTTTCGTCACGCAGCCCACCATCAGCAAGATGCTTAAAAACCTTGAAGATGAGCTGAACTGCACGCTGCTGATCCGCGACGGTCGCCGGCTGCTGCTGACCGATACCGGACGCGTGGTTTTCGAGCGCGGGCAGGCCATCCTTGGCGAATTTCACCAGCTGGAGTCGGAGCTGAGCGATATTAATCATCTGCACAAAGGCGTACTGCGTCTCGGGATCCCGCCGATGGTCGGCATGCTGATGGCCGAGCCGATTAGCCGCTTTCGCCAGCGCTATGCGGGTATCGAGTTGAAAATCTCCGAGTTTGGCGGATTGACCGTGCAGCAGGCGGTCAGCAACGGCGAACTGGATTTAGCCATGACGGCGCTTCCGGTTGATGAGGCCAGCGGTCTGACGACGCTATCTCTGTTCAGCCATCCGCTCTGCGTACTGACGCCGAGAACGGCACAATGGGAGGGCCTCAGCTCATTGTCGCCGCAGGCGCTCGCCGCGCATCCGCTGGTGATTTACAACGAGGATTTCGCCCTCAGCCAGCAGCTGATGCGGCTGTTTGCTCAGCATGAAGTTAAGCCGCGCATCGCCGTACGCAGCGGACAGTGGGATTTTCTGGCCGCCATGGTCCAGGCGGGGATTGGCATCGCGATTTTGCCGGAGCCGATTTGCCAGCGCCTCGACCCGCAGAGCTTTTGCTGGATGCCGTTGCAGAGCGATCTGCGCTGGGAGCTGGGGATGATTTGGCGGGAAGGCGTTTATCTGTCGCACAGCGCGCGAGCGTGGCTGGAGTGCAGCAAGGCGTTCTGGCTGAAGTAAGTCCCCGGGTCGCGGCGTCAACGCCTGACCCGGGGAACAGGTACGGCGTTACTGATCTTCGATAAGCAGCGCTTCCAGCAGATCGAGGTCGTGCAGCAGCTTCTGCAGCGTCTCGTTGCTGATCTGCCGGGTGGCGCGCAGGTGGTACAGCTCACCGCGTTCGGAACGCAGCGCCGCCAGGCGGAACCGGCGTTCGAGGCTCTCCTCCAGCATCGACGTTTCAACATCGTTGCGGCCATCGACGCGACGACGCAGGTTACCAATCACCCGCGAACTGACCTCGGTCAGCAGCTGATTATCAATATTCTCTTTGGTATCCGCAGCCAGACGCTCTTCCATTTTCTGAATCGCGACAATCGCCACATCCGCCGTGGCGGCCCGCGCCAGACGCTCCTCTTTGCGCTGCTGGACATGGTCGGTCGACTCGATATGGCGCAGCAGAATCGGCAGCACAATCACGCCGACGAACAGTGAGAACAGAATCACCCCGGCGGCGAGGAACACCAGCTCATAGCGCGCCGGGAAGACGTTGCCGTCCGGTAACAGCAGAGGAATCGACAGTACACCGGCAAGGGTAATCGCCCCGCGAACGCCGGCGACGGAGGAGATCAGCAGCTCGCGCGTGGTCCAGGAGCCGAACTCCATCGGTTTCTTTTTCAGGAAACGCTGGCTCAGTTTGCGCATCGTCCACAGCCAGCCAAAACGCACCAGCATCAGGGCGGCATAAATCAGGACGATATCGGTAAACAGCATCCAGGTTTCGACGTTGGGATCCGCTTCTGCAGCCACCAGCGAGCTGGAAAGGATGTCCGGCAGCTGCAGGCCCAACAGCAGGAAGACCATGCCGTTAAACACGAACTCCAGCATCGCCCAGGTGCTGTTGGCGCGCAGGCGCATCGCCAGCGGCGCGCTGCGCATCACCCCGGAACGCGTAATGGTCATCCCCGCGGCGACCGCCGCCAGGATTCCGGAAAAGCCGATATGCTCCGCGATCAGATAAGAGGCGAACGGCAGCAGGAACAGCAGCACAATTTGCGTTGCCGGTTCATCGCCGCCCCAGCGGCTGAGGAAGCGCATCGAGCGCCCGTACAGCCAGCTGACCACAAAGCCCGCGAGAATACCGCCGACCGCCACCTTGAAGAACTCCACCGTCGCGCCGCCGACGGTAAAGACCATGGTGCCCATCGCCACCGCAACGGCAAACTTCAGGGAGACCAGGCCGGAGGCATCGTTCATCAGCGCTTCGCCCTGCAAAATCCCCATTATTTTTTTCGGAATGCGCCCTTCGCCGACAATTCCCGACAGCGCCACGGCATCCGTTGGCGACAGAACCGCCGCCAGAGCAAAAGCCGGAATCAGCGGAATACCCGGTACAATCCAGTAGATGAGGTAGCCAATACCGACCACCGTTACCACCACCAGCGCCAGCGCCAGGCCGAAAATTTCTCGTCCATGCTCAATGAACTCACGGGTTGGCGTCTTCCAGCCATCGGCAAAAAGCAGCGGCGGAATGAACAGAACCAGAAAGAGTTCGGGGTCGAATTCAACGTGCAATCCGAAGGTAGGCCAGGCCAACAGCGCGCCGATGGCAATTTGGATCAAGGGGAGTGGGACCTGAAAGGGCAGTACGCGTGTAACCACCCCGGAGAGAGAGACCACGAGGGTCATGATGAGTATGGTAAAGAATATTTCCATGTGTTCCCTGTTTGCTGCGTGTCTTTTTTTTACATCTGAGGCGTCATGTCTCGGCATAATACGCTACTCAGATTAACGCAAAAGGAAACAGGATGTGGCTTAAAAATTAAACGGGCGGCCAAAGCCGCCCATTGTTAGCAGGAAAAGTTAAATCGCCCAACCGCCGGCGTAGAAGATAACCAGCGCCGCGGCGATGATCACCGTACCCAGGTTTAGCTTACGCCATTCGCCGGACACCAGACGACCGATCACCAGCGACGCAAAGCCGATCATGATGCCGGTCACGATGTTGCAGGTCAGCACGATAAAGACCGCGGTAATCAGGCCCGCCATCGCGTCGACGAAATCGTTGAAATCGATTTTCGCCACGTTGCTCAGCATCAGCAGGCCGACGTACATCAGCGCCGGCGCGGTGGCATAAGCCGGCACCAGATACGAGAGCGGAGAGAGGAACAGGATCAGCAGGAACAGCACGCCGACGGTCACTGCCGTCAGGCCCGTTTTGCCGCCCGCCGCAGTACCGGCAGCGGATTCGATATACACCGCCGCCGGTGCCGCCCCGACCAGGCCGGAGAAGACGCTGCTCAGGGAGTCGGTGGTCAGCGCTTTGCCGCCGTTAATAATCTGCCCGTCTTTATCCAGCAGGTTCGCCTGGCCGGCCACCGCGCGGATGGTTCCGGTGGCGTCAAACACCGCGGTCATCACCAGCGCAAGCACGCTTGGCAGCACCACCGGGTTCAGCGCGCCCACGATATCCAGGCTACCGATCAGCGAGTTGCCTTTATCGTCGCTCAGCGACGGCATGGCGAAGATACCGGAGAAGTGAACGTTAGGATCGAAGATCAGGCCGATAATTGAGATGCCGATAATCGTCAGCAGGATACCGCCCGGCACTTTCAGTTTTTCGAGGCCGATAATCACCGCCAGCCCGACCAGCGACATAATCACCGGGAAGCTATCAAAATTACCCAGCGCCACCGGCAGACCATCCAGCGGATTTTTGATAACCAGGCCCACGCCGTTGGCGGCAATCAGCAGCAGGAACAGACCGATACCAATCCCCGTACCGTGCGCCACGCCCTGCGGCAGGTTACGCAGGATCCAGCTACGAATGCCGGTCGCGGAGATCACGGTGAACAGGACACCCATCAGGAACACCGCGCCCAGCGCGACCGGAATGCTGATCTGTTGACCCAGTACCAGGCTAAAGGCGGTAAACGCGGTCAGCGAGATGGCGCAGCCAATCGCCAGCGGCAGGTTCGCCCACAGCCCCATCACCAGCGAGCCGACGCCGGCAACCAGACAGGTGGAAACAAATACCGCAGCCGGTGGAAAACCCGCTTTGCCGAGCATACCCGGCACCACGATGACGGAGTAAACCATCGCCAGGAAGGTGGTAAGACCGGCAACGATTTCCTGACGCACGGTGCTGCCGCGAGCAGAAATTTTAAACCAGGCGTCCAATGAACCGCCGGTACGCGCTGAAGGCGTAGACATAGAAAACTTCCCCTGAGAATTTTTATCGTTCGTCCGAATGCGTGGTGGACCATCCACTGCCAGCTAAACGCGATCTCCTTGTGCTAATCGCAGCGCCAGGGGCCGCGAAAAAGCAAACGTTTAACTCCGCGCATACAGTACGGTGTGAAGAATGACTTTGCTCCCCTCTGCCAGCAGAGGAAATGATGAGCAAAATAAAAAGGCAAACGATTATCCAGCCTTTAGACGGGCCTTTTCAACTGAAGTTTGTCGTATTTCGCTAAATTTCGCTTATGACGTTCAGGAAATAACCAGCCGATGCGCAAACGTTATCGTCCATGCGCAATCCGGTAACATTTTTGTATTGCGCTGATAGCAATTTTCCCCGGTCATCGGCTTTAGTAATAGTTTATTCGCCGGGTAAGGTGAACGGCCCCCCGCGCTCAACCGCTTTTTGCCAGGCCGGGCGCTGCTCCACGCGCTGAACCCACTGCGTCAGATGGGGTAAATTCTCCACGCCGCCGCGCGCCAGCAGCGCCATCGCGGGAAAGCTCATCTGAATATCGGCCATACTCAGCTCAGCGCCGGCAAACCAGCGCTGGCGGGAAAGGTGCGCTTCAATAAAGCGGGCATGGGTGTCCACCTGGCGGTTAAGCCAGGCCTTCTGTACCCCCTTGCCCAACGCATTACCCAGCGTGCGCATACCAAACGGCACCGGCGGTTTGCCCAGGCTGGCAAACACCAGCTTCATCAGCAGCAGGGGCATCAGCGACCCCTCGGCGTAGTGCAGCCAAAAGCGATATTGCAGCTTATCTTCCACCGACTCAGGTTTTAAGCGCCGGGCGCTATCATAGGTTTCCTGTAAATATTCCAGAATGGCGCCGGACTCCGCCAGAATGTGGCCGTTATCCTCAACCACCGGCGATTTACCCAGCGGATGAACGCTTTTTAATTCCGCCGGTGCGAGCATATCCTTGCCACGCTGATAAGAGACAACCTGATAAGGCAGCTGCAGCTCTTCCAGCGCCCATAACACGCGCTGCGATCGTGACTGATTGAGATGATGTACCGTTAACATGGGCCTCTCCCGCTGTTTGTTCAAATTAACTATAGGAACAGGCGGCGGATGCCGGGAATTTTTCGGCAAACTGAAGAGGCAAATTCAGAGAAAAGAGCCACACTTAAATTGTCGGCGCAAACCGGAACCTCCATCAAAGATTGCGCAATACTGAGGTGAGCCGACGTCGGGGGAAACCCTCCTGCGTACCAGCGGGATAGTGCGAAAGACCAAGACCGGAAAACAACTAAAGCGCCCTGTTGTGGCGCTTTAGTTTTTTAGTCATCCTCCAGCAATCGCGCGCCGGTCCCCTCTTCACCCAGCTTATCGCCCGGGTTGCGTAACGGGCAGTCGCGGCGCGACAGACAGCCGCAGCCGATACAGCCATCGAGCTGATCGCGCAGCGCGGTCAGGGTATGAATGCGCCGGTCCAGCTCCTCCCGCCACTGGGACGACAGCATCTTCCACTCTTTGGCGCTGAGGTTATGCCCTTCCGGCAGTACGCCGAACGCGTCGCCGATGGTCGCCAGCGGAATACCAATGCGTTGCGCAATCTTAATGATCGCCACCGCGCGCAGGACATCGCGCCGGTAGCGCCGCTGATTGCCCGCGTTGCGCTGGCTGTGGATCAGCCCTTTACTTTCATAAAAGTGCAGCGCGGAGACAGCCACGCCGGTTCGTTTTGCCACTTCGCCGGGCGTCAGCAGCATTTTGATGCGGGGTGATTTCTTTTCCATAAAGCGCTTTACCTCAAGTTAACTTGAGGAATTATACTCGCCCGCAGACAAAACGACGAATCGAGAATTGAGAGAGGCCGCTTTATGTCCCATCAGGATATTATCCAAACGCTTATTGAATGGATTGATGAACATATCGATCAACCACTTAACATTGATATAGTCGCCAGAAAATCGGGATACTCGAAATGGTATCTGCAGCGGATGTTCCGCGCCGTGATGCATCAAACGCTGGGCGATTACATTCGCCAGCGCCGCCTGCTGCTCGCTGCGGAAGCGCTAAGAACCACCCAGCGCCCTATTTTTGATATCGCGATGGATCTCGGCTACGTGTCGCAGCAAACCTTTTCGCGGGTGTTCCGTCGCGAATTTGACCGAACGCCGACCGCCTATCGCCATCAAATTTCTGCCTGATAGCGCGGCTGATAGGGGCTGAGGCAGGTGCGATCATTCGCCAGCCACAGCATGAACTCCTGCGGCGGCATCGCTTTCGCAAAGTGCCACCCCTGGCAGTACTGTACGCCGTGTTGCTGGAGCCAGGCTACCTGCTCTGCCGTTTCGACGCCTTCAGCCACGATTTTTAAATGCAGGCTGTTTGCCATCTGGATAATATGCTCGGCAATCAGGTGGCTGGTGGTATTGCTCGTCAGCATGTCGACAAAAGATTTATCAATCTTCAGAACGTCGACGTTGAGCGCATGAAGATTGTGCAGGTTGGAGTAGCCGGTGCCGAAATCATCGATGGCGATTTCATATCCCGCATCGCGGAACGCCTGGATCACCGGCGTCGTTTTCGCCACGTCGATAAACCCGCGTTCGGTCACTTCGATTTTGATTTGTTCCGCCTTGACCGCGTAGCGCTGGATCTTCTTGTTGATGTGCTCAATCAAGCGTGCGGAATGGAAATCGGAAGCGGAGAGGTTAATCGCCACGTACAGATGCGGCTGCCGCGCCAGAAACTCGCCCAGGTCGGAAAATACCTCATCGATGACATAGTCGGTGACCTGGGCGATCATCCCTTCATTTTCCGCCATCGGAATGAACTCCGCCGGACTCATCACCGGCCCATCAAAGCCTGGCCAGCGCAATAATGCTTCGGTACCGACGCAGCGGTTATTTTTAATATCGATAACCGGTTGATAGTGAAGGCACAGCTGACGACGGTTTAACGCCCGCTGCAGCATCTTCCGCGGAGAGTGGTACTGCTGACGGGTGCGCGACCACACCAGCAGGAGCAATACGCTGCAAATCAGCCCCAGCGGTAGCGTCAGGGTCACCTGATTATAAAAATTCTGATAATAGCTGACGCGCGAAGTGGACATAATGACGGCTATCGGGCGAACGGTGGAATGGGCGATGGTATAAACGCGGCCATCCTGGTGAAATAAAGACGCTTCAGCGCGAATCAGGCGATGCAGCTCATCGGGGTCGGCATTCTTGCTGACGGAAAAAAACTGGTGGGTTTTGGTATCAAAAACGCCCCAGGCGAGGTCGCGGTCGCTGGTGATCAACGCGCTGTATGAGAGCGGATTAACCACCACCACATAGTTGCCGCGCTGCATATAGTTCATCGCATAGCCAGGGTAGAAAGGGGTCTCGCGGTAGTAGTAAATCGCGACATCCGGCTTTTTGGTATAGGTTGCGGCCGGAATTTGCCACCCCGTCTGGCGGCGAACCGAAGTGGAGCAGAAGAAATGGGTGCCGTTGGCGTAGATTAAATCGTCGATATAGAGCAGGCCGCGAACAATACCGAGCAAATATTGCTGATGCTGTGGTGAACATATCGCTCCCTGATACAAGCGGGCTTTATCGCGCGCTTCGTCGGCTTCACGAATCACCATCTCCGTTTTTTGCAGCGCCAGTCGAGAAAAAAGCCTCAGCTGATCGGCGGTTTCCGCTTTGGCGCGAATTTGCGCAAACCACAACGCCAGCAGCACCGGCAGCAGAATGACCAGCACGATGCCAAATATTCTCAACGCCTTATGCGGCGCGCTATGATTCATTTCCGCTTTTTATCCATGCGATACGCCTTAATCAAGGTGAACAGCCCCGATGACTCTGCTTACTGTGATATGAACGGAGCATCTCAGCAACCCACGCTTTGACGTAAAAACCTCATGACGATGAATTATGAATAATACTGGCTTATAGGACCACTGGAGAAACATTCTCAACATAATGAGATTAGCTCCACTATGTCATTCGGTTTATCCGTATAATTAGCCAGAATAAGTAATAAAATCCGCAGAACATAAACCTTATTAAAAAACCCAAACCGCCGATAATCCCTTATAATCAGCCTTCACATTGCAAGAAAGCCCCGCGCCCTCCCTATTAACCCTGCTATTTACATGGCTAATAAGCGCAAGAAAACACCATTTTTGGCTGGTGAATAAAAGAACAAGTGTGATATAGTTCACATTAGCTGATGAAACAAAAACGTTGTTTCATTACGATCTTGTTTGCCTGAAGATAGCCAGAGCGCCGTTCCATCGTCAGTCTCATCCGGTTGTCAAAGGCTCCCAAATTTCGTTGAGGATAGGTTGATGGCTTCCATTACTACCAGTGTCGTGCTTTTGCGCTGGCCACTCGTGAGCGCAGTGCTGATGTTTCTGGCCAGCTCGTTGAACATTCAGCTACGTAAAAGCGATTATGCCGGTTTAGCGGTGATTTGTAGCTGTATGGGCCTGGCCGCAGCCTGCTGGTTCGCCACCGGTCTGTTAGGCATTACGCTGCTGGACGTGGCGAAAATCTGGGGCAATATCAAGGACGTGATGATTGAAGTCATGAGCCAGACTCCGCCCGAATGGCCGATGATGATGACCTGATGTCGGCCCACCTTATCCGGGCGCCGATGTCGCTGACCGGACCACCAGACGGCGGTGAACCGGTTGCCCGGACAGGTGCACAGCACCGCCACCCGCGATTTCCCCCTCTGCGACAGCCTAAACCCATCACCGATATACACCGCAGCGATGACACCATTATGGTCTGGTTATAACGCTTCCGCTGGCCGACGGACGACTGCCCAATAGCCCGCGTGGAAAGTTGTTCGGGCAGCGTTTTATTGCGCAGTGCGCCTGGTAAGAACAGGCGTTTGCCGTCGTGGCAGTAGATTGATACGGACAAGAAGGCCGCTCCCGCAGTTTCTCCCACTGGGCTTCATCGTATCGCGTGATGTTATAAACCTTTACCGCATGATATTGCTCGTTAATTAACACGCTGGACGAGTAGAGCTTCATCGACTCTCCCGGCAGTAATAAAATGTCGGCTTCATACCAAAGAATAAACTTTAAAAACCGCAGGCTGGAAATCGAAGAAAAAGCCACGCCGGAATACGGGCAGACAAGCGTATTATGAATAGTCCATTTCATTTTTTATCCTTGCGGGCATTGCTGATAAATGACTCTATATAGTGATAGCATCCATGATAGCTAACCGCAAGGTTATCGATTAATAATGTGATATCAGACAATACTCAATACCACCCGTACTCAATAAGGCTTACCTTAAATATAGTGTTCTAATAATGAATGGTTAACCATAATAGCCAGAAGCGTTCCCCGCAGGAATATACATAAATAAGAATATACTGACAATTAATTACAGGCTACCCATAGCGGTAGCCTGCGGTACTATTTTTAGCATTTACCACAAATAACCGAGCTCTCCTTCAAATAATAAGCAGCAGGATTACCAGGTTTTACCAATATTAAACTGGAACTGCTCGGCTTTATCACCATCGTATTTTTTAAAGGGTTCGGCCCAGGAGAACACCAGCGGGCCCAGTGGCGACATCCACTGCACCGCAATCCCGGCAGACATCCGGATATGTGACGGATCGCCATAGTCCGGGATCCCGGCCGCCAGCGTCTGGCCGGTATTTTGCCAGGAGGTGCTCCATACCGTACCGGCGTCGAGGAATAGCGACGTTCGCAGGCTGTCGGCATATTTGTCATTCACAAACGGCGTCGGCACAATAAACTCGCTGTTCAGCACCGCCATCGCGTTACCGCCAACCGCATCGGATGATGAGTCCAGCGGACAGGTGCTGTAGCTGCTTTCAGAACCATTACAACGATAATAAGCCGCTTTTGGGCCAATCGTATTCGACGAAAAACCGCGAACCGACGACGATCCGCCAGCATAAAAGTTATCGTAAAACGGCACCGATTTGCCGTTCAGCCCATCGGCATAGCCCGCGCGCAGGTGCTCCATCCATACCCAGCTTTTGCTCTCGGCCAGCGGCATATATTGGGTGGTATCGAAAGTCACTTTATAATAGCTGTTATCCGAACCGGGTATGGTAACCTTGGCGGTCAGGCTGCTTTTATTTCCCGCGCGCGGGAAGAAACCGCGATCGAGGTTGTTATAGCTCCAGCCAACGCTGGCAAAATAGTCATTGGCGCTATAGGTCGCACCGCTGTCGCCGTCTTTGGTGACGACGTCAGGATAGATGCCCCGTGAGTTAAGATAGCTCCAGGTGGTGAGCTCCGGCTCCATATTGGTCAGGCGGTTATGGACATAGTCCAGGCCAAGGTTGAGGGCGTTATTCTCGCTAATCGGGAATCCCAGCGTACTGCCAACGCCGTAGCTTTGCTGGTTGTAGCTTCCGGAATCGGCATCCGAGGCGTCGTAGCTGTTGTAGAAAATTTTGCCGCCGAGGCTGACGCCATCCACGGTGAAGTAAGGGTTCGTCGCTCCCAGCTCAATATAGGACTGGTAGCTGTTGCGCGTGCCGTTGAAGCTGACGCTATTGCCGGTCCCCAGCCAGTTATCCTGAGTGACGCCGAGCTGGTAGCTCACGCCGCTGTCGGTACCAAAGCCCAGACCAACGTTAAAGGAGCCGGTATTGCGCTCCTTCACCTTATAGACCACGTCCACCTGATCCTGGCTACCGCTTACCGGAACGATCTGCTTGTCGACGGTTTCAAAAAATCCGGTACGATCCAGCCGCGTTTTTCCCTGCTCGACCTTCTCATCATTCAGCCACGCGCCTTCCATCTGGCGCATTTCGCGACGCAGCACCGCATCGCGGGAAGTATCGTTACCCTCAAAGCGAATCTGACGAACCGAATAACGGCGTCCGGCATTGACGTTAATATGCAAAACGACGCTTTTTTTCGTCTCATCAATATCCGGCGCGGTATTAACCTGCGGCCAGGCATAGCCGTATTTTCCCAGCAGCGTCTTAATGCTGTTCTCAGCCGCCGTGATTTCCGCGCCGCTGTACCATTTCCCCGCTAAAGGCTTCACCAGCGCTTCAATTTCCTGGTTATGCTGCGCCATGTCGCCGGTCACGACGGTACTGGCCACGTTATAACGATCGCCTTCGGTAAGATTGATCGTGATATATAGCGATTTTTTATCCGGGGTAATGCTGACCTGACTGGAGTTAATGGTAAAACGCGCGTAGCCGCGATCGAGATAATAGCTACGAATGGTCTCAAGATCCGCCGCCATCTTTTGCTTTTGGTATTTCTTATCGCCAATCACGTTCCACCACGGAACGCTGTCGCGAAGCTGCAGCTGGTCCAGCAATGTTTCTGCGCTAAAGGCCTGGTTACCAATAATATTAATTTGCGCAATTTTTGCCGATACCCCCTCCTGAAAGACAAAGGTTAAATCAACGCGATTACGCGGTAGCGGCGTGACGACTGCATGGACCTGAGCGCTATATTTCCCGACGCTGTAATAGAAATCCTGGAGCCCCTTTTCTATTTCCGTGAGCGCATTGCGATCCAGCGCGCTGCCTTCTTCAATACCGCTGGCGGCCAGATTCTCCTTGAGGGCATCATCCTTAACGGATTTATTCCCGGAAAAGCTGATTTTAGCGATGGTTGGCCGCTCTGTGACCTGTACCACCAGCGTGCTGCCATCGCGCAGGATCTGCACGTTCTCAAAGTTGCCGCTGGCGTACAGGGCGCGGACCGAATCACTGATATCCTCGTTAGAAACCTCTTCTCCCGTATGAACAGGCATGCTCAGTAGCGCAGCGCCAACGGTAACGCGCTGTAGCCCTTCGAAACGAATGTCATCTACCGTATAGGCGGTTGATGCGTAAAGCGTTAAAGGGGAAATCAATAGACCGGCGATGAGACTCGTTTTTTTTAGCATGGAGGTGTCGTCTAAAAGATATTTGGCAATAGCAGATACCTGCTGGGAATAATGCAGTTCATTGCGCCAGACAGATTCTGACGCCGTTTTAAATAACCTGAACGAGGCGCAGAATTGCACGCAATTATGACGAGAAAATGGAGAAAAAATGGATATATGAGAATGGTGAAAAAATTATTTTTTAATGGAACTTTCCTTCTTCCACCCAGTCAGATAAGCATTTCCTGACAACATTAAAATTCAACATCTTTTGTTTTTTAATTAAAAAAACAAAAAGCCCCCTTTCTCATTGGTTGAAAGGGGGAAAAAGATCTTGTTAGGAATGATGCTCTCTGGGATAAACCAGGAACAGCCACAAACTAACCTATAACCCCGTAGATAAAATGAAGAGATAGTGAATAAATTATGCAGCCAGATTGCCATTATAATGAAATGAGTAGATATCATGCCACGAAATGAAATTCAGCGTTCAGTGCTTAGCGAGCTGGTGCAATGGATAAAAAACAATCTTGAAAAGAGGCTCACCATGCGGGCGCTGAGCCTCTTTTCCGGCTATTCTGAATGGCATCTTTTTCGCCTGTTTCGTCACTATTTTAATATGTCGCCAATGGCCTATATTCGCCAACAGCGGATGCAATTAGCCCTTGATTTATTAAAGGTTAAACCGGCTTTTCGCATCGTTGATATTTGTATTATGGCGGGCTATGAAGATATCAGCGCCTTTAACCGTACCTTTAAAAGATACTATGCGATTACGCCTGGCCAGTTTCGCAAAATCCTGTGTATCTCCGGATAGGGGATCCCCCTCCTCCGCATTGCTGCGGTTGGGAATGGAAGGGGGAAGAGGAACACAACGTTAGAATGGAAATGGCAGGATGCCACCGTTAATCGTTTCCGGGATCAAGCAGACCCGATCAACAGGAAACAGTGTAAACTGCTAAGTTGAGTTAATTGTGTAGAAGCCGTGGAGATTTTGTCATCATTTATATCTCCGGCCTTTTTCCCCGACATAAAAAATAAAAAGCCGGAATAGTTCACTATCCCGGCGGGTGTTTGAGTAGATAATCAGAAGTGCGTATTCACGCTGACATAAAACGTCCGACCCGATTCATTATAGGTCTCCGCGCCCGCGCCATACAGATAGGCGCCGGTCGTCGAATTCCCCGTCGTCTGCGCGTTACCGGCGCGGTAGTGGCGAATATCGAACAGGTTATCCACGCCGCTGGTCAGGCTCAGGTTTTTATTCACATCCCAGGTAGCGCTGAGCCCGACGATGCTGTACGGACTCACTTCATTCAGCTCGCTGCCGGATACCGCCTCGCCCTTATAGTTGAAGCGCTTAGGTTTTTGCCGACCATACCAGGTGAAAGTACTCTGCAGCGAAAGATCGTCGCGTACCTGCCAGCTGACGATCGAATTAAGGGTGAACTGCGGGATCACCGACAGGCGATCGCCGGTGGTCTTGTTCTTACTCTGCAGCATCCACGTCAGGTTGTTGCTCCAGTTGACCGTTTCGCTTACCGGCAGGTTTAATGAGCCTTCCAGCCCTTCAACCAGCGCCTTCGGTACGTTTTCCCATTGATAAATATTGGTCGTGCCGTTGCTGGCCGTTCCCACCGCCGAGTAGCCCGATTCAATCTTGTTATGATAGTCGTTACGGAACCAGGTCAGCCCCGCCTGATAGCCGTTGTGCTTATACTCAAGGCCAATCTCTTTATTAACGCTGGTTTCCGCCTTCAGATCGCTGTTCCCCATCAGGTAACAGGCTGAGCTGCTGGCATAGCAGCCCTGGCCGTTGCTGTAGAGAATATAGTTCGGGTTGAGCTGATAAAGGTTTGGCGCTTTATAGGCGCGGGCGATGCCCAACTTCAGCGTCCAGTCATCCGACAGCCCCTGCGAGAGGTTCAGCGATGGGCTCCAGTTATTGCCAACGATGCTGTGATGGTCGAAGCGCAGAGCCGGCGTCAGCATGGTGCTCTCGGTCAGCGCGATATTATCTTCGGTAAACAGCGAGAAAATCTCGGCGCTGGAATAGGGGCTACGCCCGGTTGCCGACATACCGTCAATGGAGCCATAAGAGAGCGACTGGGTGGTCGATACGCCATCTTTCATCCGCTGCTGGTTCCACTCGGTACCCAGCGTCAGATTCTGCTCGAATCCCAGGGTAAACGGAATATTCACCTCGCTGTGCAGCAGCACATCCGACAGGTCGATATCGGAGAATTCGCTGCTGGAGAAGATCCCCTCCGTTCCCCCCGCCAGACCCTCGTTCATACGCGAGTTACGGGTGTGCTCATACTGCGCGTAAGTATTGCTGGTCACGCCGTTATCCCAGCCGCCGGTCCACGTGACGCCATAAGTCTGACGATAGAGGCGGTTGGTCTCTTTACCGTACATACTTTTCACCAGCGTGCTGGTATTGGTATTCTGGGTATCGCCTGCATACAGGTTGCCCTGGCGGCTGTAGCCGGTTTCAAACTCCAGCGCCTGCATCGGCGCAAATTCCCAGCGCAGCTTACCGTGGATATCTTTATTCACTACGCCTTCGCGTCCAGCCGGATACGATCCCGCATAGCTACCGGTTCGCGCCGCTTCGTGACCGGAATTAATATCCTGGGCATCGGCCTGCGTTTTGCTCAGATTTCCCCATAAATTAAAGCTGACCTCATCCGATAGCGGGCCGTTGAGGCTGAAGTTTGTCCGCTTCGTCGCGCCCTCTTTACGGTGCTGGGGGGCGTTCATATAGGTATTCCATGATCCATGCCATTCGCTGGTGGCCGGTTTGGTGACGATATTTACCACCCCGCCCATCGCGCCATTACCGTAGCGGGCCGCCGCAGGACCGCGAATCACGTCGATATGGTCGATCATTTCCGCCGGTACCCAGCTGGTATCCCCGCGCGTATCGCGGTCGCCGCGCCAGCCATAGCGCACGGAATTACGGCTGGTCACCGGTTTACCATCCACCAGAATCAGCGTGTTCTCCGGCCCCATGCCGCGAATATCGACCTGGCGGTTATTACCGCGCTGGCCGCTGGTGGAGTTGCCGGTGAGGTTGACGCCGGGCTGGGTACGAATCAGCTCGGAGACATCGCGCGCGGGCGGATGTTTACGGATCTCCTCAGCGGTGATGGTCGATACGCCGGGCGCTTGCAGCGTCTGCGCCGCCGCGGTGACCACCATGGTTTCGTCATCATTTGCCGTAGCCGTTTCTGATTTCTTCGTATCGTCTGGCGTGTTGCTGTCAGCGGCCTGCGCCGGCAGCATCCCTCCCCAGATGGCCATCGGGATCAGCACGGCCAGCGAGTAGTGTGAATCGTATTTCATGGAATATGCCCTGTTTTTCTTTTTAGCCGTCGGGGCACGCCTTCTTCATCCGCCAGATAAACACCGGTCATGTCTTCCATGCCTGGCGTAACATCTCTTTTTTTGGCGTAGTCAGGCCCTCCCGTTTAAATAGGGATAGCAATAAATAATGAGCGACCAAAATAGATTTATTACTCTGGCAAAAATGAAGAAATAAACGCACCGCGCTATTCTTTGATAGCATTCGCCGAACAGCAGTAATAGGAGTATTGTGCCACACAACGTTATTAGAAATGAGATTTATTATCAAGTGGATAATTATACATCACAGCAATAATTTTAAATAACTCAATAAAAACAAAAAGATGAAATAATTATTTACGTTTACCCCTTATTTGTACTTTAAATAACCAAAATATATCCACACTAAAAAAACACAATCTGAGCATATTCTCTCCATAATTACCGATATCTATTTGTTTATTATTCCACTATAAATACTGAGCCTGTTAATTAATAAAATAGCTGATTAACCGGCCGACATTCTCGATCGCCGGGCATGCTAACGGCCAGAAATTGACTAAAATAAGGAAATCCTCCTGCGGAGCACCGCGCCATGAATACGTCGTCGTTCTATCGATACCTTGTCGGCGGACTTGCATGCCTTGCCGCCCTGCTATGCTTCACATCCGTTTACGCCGCCACAGAGAATAAACTGTCAGAACCCGAGGAGCGCGAGGCCCTGGAAGTCAACGTTGACGATATGCTGCAGCCATGGAAGGGAGATTTACCGGGTATGCTCGACCGGCGAACCATTCGCGTATTAACCACCTTCAGCAAAACCTTTTTCTTTATTAACAAAGGGACGCAGCGCGGCGCTACGCACGATATTTTTATGGAGTTTGAGCGAAGCCTCAATCAAAGCCTGATGAAGGAGAAAAAGCTCAAACATCGTCATCTTAAGGTCCGTATCATCTTTGTTCCGATTGCCCGCGACCAGCTCATCAGCGCGCTTAACGCCGGTAAGGGGGATATTATCGCCGCTAACCTGACGATTACCCCCGCTCGCCAGCAGGAGATGACCTTTACCGCGCCAATCTACTCTCACGTTCAGGAGCTGCTTCTTTCCGGCCCCGGCTCGCCCAAAGTGGAAAATCTGCAGCAGCTTTCCGGCAAAACGGTCTTTGTGCGTACCTCATCGAGCTATTACGAGAGCCTGGTCGCGCTCAACGCGCGCTTTGCCCAGCAATCACTGCCCCCCATCACTATCGAACCGGCGCCCGAAGCGCTGGAGGATGAAGATCTAATAGAGATGCTTAACGCGGGCCTGATTCCATTGACCGTCGTCGACCGCCACAAGGCTCTGTTCTGGAAACAGGTCTTCCCCAACATTCAGGTTCATCAGAACATCATTCTGCGCAACGAAGGCAATATCGGCTGGGCGGTACGCAACAATAGCCCGCAGCTGCTGGCCTTGCTTAATGAATTCATCAACAAGAATCGTCAGGGCAGCAAGCTGGGTAATACGATTCTGCTGCGCTACCTGAAGGATGCCAGATACGTTAAAAACGCGGCGGCGCAAAAAGAGCGGCGTAAATTTCTGACCATGGTGGAGATCTTCCGCAAATATGGCGATCGCTACGATGTTGACTGGCTGCTGATGGCCGCGCAGGGCTATCAGGAATCGCGGCTAAATCAGTCGGTGCGTAGCCACGTCGGCGCAATTGGCGTTATGCAGGTAATGCCGAGCACCGGCAAGGAGCTGAAGGTCGGTGATATTAAGCAGCTCGACCCCAATATTCATGCCGGGGTGAAATATATGCGCTGGATGATAGACCGCTACTATGGCGATGAACCGATGACCCAGCTTGATAAGGCGCTGTTCTCATTCGCTTCTTATAACGCGGGTCCCGCGCGCATCGCCCGGCTGCGGGCGGATACCAAAAAGCGCGGTTTTGATCCGAACGTCTGGTTTGGCAACGTGGAGTACCTGGCCGCCGAGAAGATCGGCTCCGAGACCGTAAGCTATGTCAGCAATATCTATAAGTATTACATCGCTTACCGGCTGATCGTGGATGAAATGGCGCGTAAACAGCAGGCGACAACGGCCTCCAAAAATCAGGTCGTGCCGACAGTGGGGATGCCAGCCACACCTGCCACGCCTGCCACGCCTGCCACACCTGCCACACCTGCCACACCTGCCACACCTGCCACACCTGCCACACCTGCCACACCTGCCACACCTGCCACACCTGCCGCGCAGTGAAATAGCGCAGATGGCCTGGGTGACAAAATAGAAAAAGCCCCGAACAGGGGCTTTTTCAGAGATGACTTTACGACGCTAACGCTTCGTTAGAACGGAATATCGTCATCAAAGTCCATCGGCGGCTCATTGGAAGGGGCTGCCGGCGCCTGCTGCTGCGGACGAGACTGCGCGCCGCCGCTGAACTGGTTTCCGCCCTGCGGCTGCTGAGGCTGGCCCCAACCGCCCTGCTGCTGACCACCGCCTGCCGGGGCGCCCGCGCCCTGCTGACGACCGCCGAGCATTTGCATCGTGCCGCCAACGTTAACGACAACCTCGGTAGTGTATTTTTCCTGACCGGATTGGTCAGTCCATTTACGGGTACGCAGCTGGCCTTCAATATAGACCTGAGAACCTTTACGCAGATACTCGCCGGCCACTTCCGCCAGTTTGCCGAACAGCACAACGCGGTGCCATTCGGTCTGCTCTTTCATCTCACCGGTCGCTTTATCACGCCAGGATTCGGAAGTAGCCAGCGTAATGTTGGCAACTGCGCCACCACTCGGCATGTAGCGTACTTCCGGGTCCTGGCCCAGATTACCGACGAGAATCACCTTGTTTACGCCTCTGCTGGCCATGTTTGTGTCTCCTGAATGCGTTTCTTAATAGTGTAAACGCGCGAGTGTACCATTTCCAGGTGCTATGTTGATAGCTGGGAAGTAGGTTCCAGATAACTCTCGCGGTGCGACATTTTTACACATCCCACCGGAAAATGCATTCCAATACTGTATATTCAAACAGGTTAAATTGTGTCATAATTAGCCGTTTCTGCCGTTTGTCCTTCTAACAAACCAGGCAATCCGCGTATCTACCGGGAAAGGTGAATGGATAAGATCGAAGTTCGGGGCGCCCGCACCCACAATCTCAAAAATATCAACCTCGTCATCCCGCGCGACAAACTCATTGTCGTCACCGGGCTTTCGGGTTCAGGCAAATCCTCACTGGCTTTCGACACGTTGTATGCCGAAGGGCAGCGTCGCTACGTTGAGTCGCTCTCCGCCTACGCGCGGCAGTTCCTGTCGCTGATGGAGAAGCCCGACGTCGACCATATTGAAGGGCTGTCGCCGGCGATTTCCATTGAACAGAAATCAACGTCCCACAACCCCCGTTCAACGGTAGGCACCATTACCGAAATTCACGACTACCTGCGTCTGCTGTACGCGCGCGTCGGCGAGCCGCGCTGCCCGGATCACGACGTTCCGCTGGCGGCGCAAACCGTGAGCCAGATGGTCGATAACGTGCTCTCCCAGCCAGAAGGCCAGCGCCTGATGCTGCTGGCGCCGATCATTAAAGAGCGCAAAGGCGAGCATAACAAAACGCTGGAAAATCTCGCCGGGCAGGGCTACATCCGCGCGAGGATCGACGGCGAGGTCTGCGATCTCTCCGATCCGCCGAAGCTGGAGCTGCAGAAGAAACATACCATTGAAGTGGTGATTGACCGCTTTAAGGTGCGCGACGATCTCAGCACGCGCCTGGCCGAGTCTTTTGAAACCGCGCTGGAGCTGTCGGGCGGCACCGCCATCGTCGCCAATATGGACGATCCGAAAGCCGAAGAGCTGCTGTTTTCCGCCAACTTCGCCTGCCCGATTTGCGGCTACAGCATGCGCGAACTGGAACCGCGCCTGTTCTCCTTCAACAACCCGGCTGGCGCTTGCCCGACCTGCGATGGTCTCGGCGTCCAGCAGTATTTCGATCCGGAACGCGTCATTCAGAACCCAGAGCTGTCGCTGGCTGGCGGGGCGATTCGCGGCTGGGATCGGCGCAATTTTTACTACTTCCAGATGCTGAAGTCGCTGGCGGAACATTATGAATTCGATGTGGAAGCGCCCTGGGGCACGCTGAATAGCAGCGTACAAAAAGTGGTTCTGTACGGCTCAGGCAAAGAGAATATTGAATTCAAATATATGAACGATCGCGGCGATACCTCGGTGCGCCGCCATCCGTTCGAAGGCGTGCTGCACAATATGGAGCGCCGTTATAAAGAGACGGAATCCAGTGCAGTACGTGAAGAGTTAGCGAAATTCATCAGCAACCGTCCCTGCACCAGCTGTGAAGGGACCCGCCTGAAGCGCGAAGCGCGGCACGTGTTTGTGGAGAATACCCCGCTGCCGACCATCTCGGATATGAGCATCGGCCACGCGATGGACTTCTTCAACAACCTGAAGCTCTCCGGCCAGCGTGCGCAAATTGCTGAAAAAGTACTGAAAGAGATTGGCGATCGCCTGAAATTCCTCGTCAACGTCGGTCTGAACTACCTGACGCTCTCCCGTTCGGCGGAAACCCTCTCCGGCGGCGAAGCGCAGCGTATCCGCCTCGCCAGCCAGATCGGCGCAGGCCTGGTCGGCGTCATGTACGTACTGGATGAGCCCTCTATCGGCCTGCACCAGCGCGATAACGAACGCCTGCTGGGCACGCTGATCCACCTGCGAAACCTCGGCAACACCGTGATTGTCGTTGAGCACGATGAAGACGCCATTCGCGCCGCCGACCACGTTATCGATATCGGTCCGGGGGCTGGGGTACACGGCGGTCAGGTCGTGGCTGAAGGCAAGCTGGAAGATATTATGGCGGTGCCGGAATCGCTGACCGGCCAGTTCATGAGCGGCAAGCGTAAAATCGAAGTGCCGAAACAGCGCGTACCCGCCAATCCGGAGAAAGTGCTGAAGCTGTCCGGCGCGCGCGGCAACAACCTGAAAGACGTGACGCTGACGCTGCCGGTGGGCCTCTTCACCTGTATCACCGGCGTTTCCGGGTCGGGTAAATCCACGCTGATCAACGACACGCTGTTCCCGATTGCCCAACGTCAGCTCAACGGCGCCACCATCGCGGAACCGGCACCTTACCGCGACGTGCAGGGGCTGGAACATTTCGACAAAGTGATCGATATCGACCAGAGCCCCATCGGCCGTACGCCGCGTTCTAACCCAGCAACCTACACCGGCGTCTTTACGCCGGTCCGTGAACTGTTTGCCGGCGTACCTGAATCACGTTCGCGTGGCTACACGCCCGGGCGCTTCAGTTTTAACGTGCGCGGCGGTCGCTGTGAAGCCTGCCAGGGCGATGGCGTGATCAAAGTCGAGATGCACTTCCTGCCGGATATCTACGTACCGTGCGACCAGTGCAAAGGCAAACGCTATAACCGCGAAACGCTGGAGATTAAGTACAAAGGCAAAACGATCCATGAAGTGCTGGATATGACCATTGAAGAAGCGCGTGAGTTCTTCGATGCGGTTCCGGCGCTGGCGCGTAAGCTGCAAACGCTGATGGACGTCGGTCTGACCTATATTCGCCTTGGTCAGTCGGCTACCACGCTCTCCGGCGGCGAGGCCCAGCGCGTCAAGCTGGCGCGGGAGCTGTCCAAACGCGGTACCGGGCAAACGCTGTATATCCTTGATGAACCGACCACCGGTCTGCACTTTGCCGATATTCAGCAGCTGCTGGAGGTTCTGCACCAGCTGCGCGACCAGGGGAATACCATCGTGGTGATTGAGCACAACCTGGATGTCATCAAGACGGCTGACTGGATCGTTGACCTTGGGCCGGAAGGCGGAAGCGGCGGCGGAGAGATCCTCGTTTCCGGTACGCCGGAAACGGTCGCCGAGTGCGAGGCCTCCTATACGGCTCGCTTCCTCAAGCCCATGCTGAAATAATCTCATCTGCCTCTTCCCGTCCCGGGAAGAGGCCTCATTTCCTCTCATTTTCTCCCGCTGATATTTTGTGATTTGCGGCCGGACGGCATCTGTCATCAGATAGCACCACCGCCATAAATTGCAGGATGCATCATGTACTTAAAGCACGGACTTTATCGATTTACGCTCGTCGCGGCGTTATTCGCGCTGACCGCCTGCAGCTGGATAGACGGCTACAGCAGCACGGCTCATCAGCAGTTGCTGATGCTTGAACAGCTTCATCTGCAGTTCATCAGCGACGCGGCGGCAGCGCCACTCGACCAACGCTTGCTCAGTTACGAGGATCGCCAGATTCGCCCGCTATTCAGCCTGGCGTTAAGCGATAGCGATGCGCTACGGCAGAGTAATCTTCACGTGCTGGAGAAAAATTATCAGCGGCTGTACCGGCGCGTCGTCCCCCAGGAGAGAGCGCTGATGCCTTTCGAGGCCGGAATTCTGGCGCAACAGACGGAAAAACTTTACCAGCAGGCCATCAACGGCGAACAACAGCGTTCAGGGAGATAAGCATGTCCACCATAGAAGAGTTAAGCGCCCAGCTGGCCGGCGCCGGCGTGAATACGGCAGAGTGGTTGCAGCTTATGCATGCGATTGTAAATGATGAAGACAGCGACATTCGCGACGCCGGAATGCTCACGCTTCAGGCGTTACAGGAGAAAGCGCGCGGCTGGTTAAGTCAGGACGACCTCATTCTGCTCCTGCAAGGGCAGCGCGATATTGCCAGCATTCGCGCTAACAACGAACAGATCGCCATGCAGGCGCATCTGCAGTCCACGCTGCTTCGTCTGTTTGATGTGACCCTGCTGGCGCTGCTGGGCAGAATTTAGCGCTATGGCAACAGCTTACGCTTAGCCTCGGAAAGCGAATCAAGCGCCTGCTGGTAGGAAGCATCCACCAGATAATAAATTTGTGAATCAGGCAGGGAGCCGTCAAGAAACACCGTACTCCAGTGGGCTTTATTGAGATGTTTGCTGGGGCGAACATCGCGATGCTGCTGCCTCAACAGTTCCGCAAGCTCAGGGCTGGTCTTTAACGATACCGCAGGCCGGTTGTCCTCAACCTCTTTTACCATCGCAAACAGGACGTCCGCCGCTTTGATCTGCGTCGCTTTCCAGTCGCTATGTACGCTTTGTTCGGCGCCCGGCTTTGCCATGCAGTACTGCAATAAATCCGAAATTGTCATTTTTTATTCCCCCATCAGCGTCGCGATGATATGGCGCGATCCGCCATGAATACGATGCTCCCCGAGCCAGATCCCCTGCCAGGTCCCCAGCCTGACGCTGCCATCCCGTACGGGCAGCATCAGCGATACGCCCAGCATCGACGACTTAATGTGCGAGGGCATGTCATCAGGACCTTCATAATCGTGTTCATACGGCGCGTTATCCGGTACGGCGCGCAGAAAATGCTGCTCCATATCGAAGCGAACGGTCGGATCGCAGTTTTCGTTTAGCGTCAGGGAAGCAGATGTATGCTGGAGCAGCAAATGCAGCAGGCCAGTTTTCACCCGCGATATTTCGCGGATTTGCCCGAGAATTTCATCAGTGACCAGATGGAAGCCCCGTGCTTTCGGGCCTAACGTCAGGGTTTGCTGATGCCACATAAACCACTCCTTTTACTAATGAACCTTCCTAAGTGTGCAGCAATAAGCGAAAAGGTAAAACCTTTGGCACGCTATTTTGCACAAAAAAACGGCAGCGTGCCGGCTGCCGTTTTAGCGATTGATGATTAAGCCGGCGGGCAGCTTAATATTCTGAATTCACAATGACCTCTTCACCCTGAGCGCCCGCCATCGGCAGCGGCTTATAGGAAGAGTTTGAGGCCCGCAAGATACGGATCCCGCGCGCGCCCACCTCGCGGGCAGCGGAGATATCGTTATCTGAATCGCCGTAGAAAACTTTGATCCCTTTCTCCTGCAGCCACTGCGTTTTGGTGTTCTGGCCAGGTTTATCGCCGGCAAAAATAACCGGGTTCATATTCGCCGCCGGGATGAGAAAATCATCCTGCAGGGTTTTTGATACCGTTTCGGTTTTGGTCTGGCTACGGCCGGTAACGAAATAGATGCTATCGCCGCGCTTTACGTGCATCGCAATCAGCTGGCGCGCCACCTCTTTCGGCATGCTGAATTCATCCCAGCCGTTGTTCATTTTTTCCCAGAACTCCGGATTTTTCAGGTAATCATCGCTGCCGGGGGAATAGGTTTTCTGCCCGCGCCAGAAGCCCGGGCTGGAGAACAGGACGGTATCATCAATATCAAAACCGACGGCCATCGGCTGGCGTCCCAGCAGGCTATTTTCAATCTGGGCGACGGAAACCCAATGGATCGGCGCCTGTTCGGCGAGTTTCGCCATATTGGTGCCCGTCCACAGCGGCTGCGGTGTGGAGGCGCGAGCAACGACGGAGCTATTTAGCGTGAACAGTAAGCAGACGGCCCCAAAGGCCAGGGTGATCTTGCGCATATTTTTCCCTAAATAATCGAATCGTTATAATTTTCAATAATGTGTACGCTTATTAATGCACCCAGACCTTACCCCCCGCGAAGGCGGATAGGAAGGTTTTTCTGCTCTGATGTCATATAAAAAGAGAATGATCACACTTCGGGAAGCGAATTGCCCGCGTCATGATTTGGCGCGGGCAAAAGGTCAGGAAGAACTTATATTACCGCAGCAAACGCCTGAGCTACGCGGCGCACGTTTCCTGCATTCAGCCCCGCGACGCACATGCGGCCGCTGGCAATCAGGTAGACGCCAAACTCATCGCGCAGGCGGTCAACCTGGGCCGCGCTGAAACCGGTATAGCTAAACATGCCGCGCTGCTTGAGCAGATAGTCAAAATCACCGCCCGGAACCGTCTCTTTCAGCACATCAACCAGCTCCTGACGCATGGCCAGAATACGGGTGCGCATCCCTTCCACTTCCGCCAGCCATGAGGCTTTCAGCGCGCTGTCGCCCAACACCGCTGCAACCACCTGCGCGCCAAAGTTCGGCGGGCTGGAGTAGTTGCGACGCACGGTCGCTTTTAATTGCCCCAGTACGCGCCCCGCGGTTTCAGTATCTTCACAGACGATCGACAGCCCGCCAACGCGCTCACCGTACAGGGAGAAGATTTTCGAGAACGAGTTGCTGACCAGCATGGGCATCCCGGCGTTCGCTATGGCGCGGATAGCGTAGGCATCCTCTTCCATGCCAGCGCCGAAGCCCTGATAGGCGATGTCGAGGAAAGGAATCAAATTACGCGCTTTCAGCACCTCAACCACTTGATCCCACTGAGCGTTGGTAAGATCGGCTCCCGTTGGGTTATGGCAGCAGGGATGCAGCAGCACGATATCGCGTTCCGGTAGCGTATTGAGTTTTTCAAGGAAAGCCGCGAAACGCACGCCATTGGTTTTATCATCAAACCAAGGGTAAGTACTTACTTCGAATCCAGCCCCTTCAAATATAGCGATGTGGTTTTCCCACGTCGGGTCGCTGACCCATACGCGCGAGCCTGGGAAGTAGCGTTTCAGGAAGTCTGCGCCGACTTTCAGCGCTCCGGAGCCGCCCAGCGTCTGAATAGAGGCTACGCGATGCTGCGCCAGTACCGGATGATCGGCCCCGAACAGCAGCGACGCAATCGCGTGGCGATAGGTGTTCAGCCCTTCCATCGGTAAATAGATTGAGGCGCCGTGCGGCTGGGCGCTAAGACGTGCTTCCGCTTCGGCAACCGCCTTCAGCTGCGGAATGATGCCGTCTTCGTTGTAATAAAGACCGATGCTGAGATTTACTTTGTCACTACGCGGATCGTCTTTAAAACGCTCCATCAGGGAGAGAATGGGGTCGCCAGCGTAGGCGTCAACTTTCTGAAACACGCGATGTTTCTCCAGGTTTACATGGGCTCGTTATAACACAATAAACTGGATGTGAAAGAAGGTCGAGGGGATGTTGGCGGATAAAACAGAACGGGCTGGATTTGACGCAACAACGTGAACGCCCATCCCGGATGGCGGCTTAAACCGCCTTATCCGGGCTACCGGCCCGTAGCCCCGATGAGGCGTCAGCCGCCACCGGGGGAAAGCGCGCTGGCTGACATTAATCCACGTACTTCATGGATACCCGTGAAGTCAGGCGCGTAATAAGTTCGTAAGCACTTACTTTTGTAATTTCGGCAATCCGCTCGACGGGGAGGCCTTCGCCCCACAGCACGACCGCGTCGCCAGCGTGGTCCTGTGCTTCAGGCCCGAGATCGACGCAAATCATATCCATCGCTACGCGTCCGACAATCGGCACTTCCCGGCCGTTAACCAGTACCGGCGTGCCGGACGGCGCGGCGCGCGGATAGCCGTCACCGTAGCCCATCGCCACAACGCCTAAACGCGTATCACGCTCGCTGATCCAGGTTCCGCCGTAGCCCACCGGCTCGCCGGCTTTATGCTCGCGGACCGCGATCAGGCTGGAGGTCAGAGACATCACCGGCTGGCAGCCAAAATCCGCGCCGGTGGATCCACCGTCGAGCGGCGATACGCCGTAGAGAATAATCCCCGGACGCGCCCAGTCGAAGTGCGACTGCGGCCATAGCAATATACCGCCGGATGCAGCGATTGAGCGCAGCCCCGGCTTCCCTTCCGTGAAGGTGGTAAAGATATCCAGCTGACGTTCGGTCGCGCCGCACTCAGGCTCATCCGCACGGGCAAAATGGCTCACGATATTGACCGGCTGGCGGACGTTTTTACACTGGCTCAGGCGCTGATAAAAGGCTTCGGCCTGTTCGGGCAGAACGCCTAATCGATGCATCCCGGTGTCCAGCTTCATCCATACGGTTACCGGCTCGGGTAAATCCGCTTCCTCCAGCGCAGCCAGCTGCTCCGGGCTGTGTACCGCCGTATGCAGGCGCTGGGCGGAGATCACCGGCAGGTCGGCGGCCTCAAAGAATCCCTCCAGCAGCAGGATCGGCTGGGGGATACCGCCCGCGCGCAGGCGCAGGGCTTCTTCAAGACGGGCGACGCCAAAAGCATCGGCGTCCGGGAGCGTTCGCGCGGTCTCAAGAAGACCGTGTCCGTAGGCGTTCGCTTTCACCACCGCAACCAGTTTGCTGGCGGGCGCCAGTTCACGCAGACGTTGCAGGTTGTGTCGCAGAGCGCGGCGGTTAATGATTACAGTTGCCGCTTGCATTTGAATTCCTTAATAAAAGAATCTCCTAAATCCTTCGTGTTGCAGGAAGGCGACAAGCCTGAGAATCCCCGGGAGCTTAGTAAACTAAGTGACCGGGGTGAACAGGCGTAGTCAACGCATCTGCGGCATGAAGGATGACGGAGATTTATTCGTCGTCGTATTGTGGCCCAGCATAATTATCAAAACGCGACCACTGACCGTTAAACGTCAGGCGCACCGTCCCGATAGGGCCGTTACGCTGTTTACCAATAATAATTTCAGCGATGCCTTTTAAATCACTGTTTTCGTGATAAACCTCATCACGGTAGATAAACATGATTAAGTCGGCGTCCTGCTCGATGGAGCCGGACTCACGCAGGTCGGAGTTGACCGGGCGCTTATCCGCGCGCTGTTCCAGCGAGCGGTTAAGCTGCGACAGCGCCACCACCGGCACCTGCAGCTCCTTCGCCAGCGCCTTGAGCGAGCGGGAAATTTCGGCGATTTCCAGCGTACGGTTATCGGAGAGCGACGGCACGCGCATCAGCTGCAGGTAGTCGATCATAATAAGACCGATGCCGCCGTGCTCGCGGGCGATACGCCGCGCGCGGGAGCGCACTTCGGTTGGCGTCAGGCCGGAGGAGTCATCAATATAGATATTACGTTTTTCCAGCAGAATTCCCATGGTGCCGGAAATGCGCGCCCAGTCTTCATCATCCAGCTGGCCGGTACGAATGCGGGTCTGGTCAACGCGCGACAGCGAGGCCAGAGAACGCATCATAATCTGCTCCGAAGGCATCTCGAGACTGAAGATGAGTACCGGCTTATCCTGCAGCATCGCCGCGTTTTCCACGAGGTTCATCGCAAAAGTCGTCTTACCCATTGACGGACGCGCGGCGACGATAATCAGGTCCGACGGCTGAAGACCGGCGGTTTTTTTATTGAGATCGTCATAGCCGGTGTTAACCCCGGTCACGCCGTCATGCGGCTGCTGGAAGAGCTGTTCAATACGCGCCACGGTAGCGTCGAGCACGTCGGCGATATTCTTCGGCCCCTCGTCTTTATTCGCGCGGCTTTCGGCAATTTTAAACACCCGGGATTCGGCGAGGTCGAGCAGATCTTCGCTGGTGCGGCCCTGGGGATCGAAACCGGCCTCGGCGATTTCATTCGCCACGGAGATCATTTCGCGTACTACCGCACGTTCGCGGACGATATCGGCATAAGCGCTGATGTTCGCCGCACTTGGCGTATTTTTCGATAATTCCGCCAGGTAGGCGAAGCCGCCGACGCTGTCCAGCTGCCCCTGACGCTCCAGCGATTCGGCGAGCGTAATCAGGTCAATCGGGCTGCCCGATTCCTGCAGGCGCGCCATTTCGGTGAAAATATGGCGATGCGGACGGGTATAAAAATCTTCCGAAACAACCCGCTCGGCAACGTCGTCCCAGCGTTCGTTATCCAGCATTAAACCGCCCAACACCGACTGTTCCGCTTCAATCGAGTGCGGCGGGACCTTCAACCCATCGAGCTGATAATCACGCTCGCGGGGTTCAGTCTGTGGTTTGTTGAAGGGTTTATTTCCTGCCATAGTGAATGGAGTTACCGAGATAGTGAATGGGTCGAAAGATTACCACATTTCTGGAGGAAGCATGGCAACACGAATTGAATTTCACCAGCACGGAGGGCCTGATGTTCTGCAAGCGCTGGAGTTCACGCCGAAAGATCCCGCAGAGCACGAAATTCAGGTAGAGAATAAGGCCATCGGCATTAACTACATTGATACCTATATCCGCAGCGGCCTCTACCCGCCCCCGTCATTGCCGAGCGGTCTGGGTACCGAAGCCGCTGGCGTAGTAAGCAAAGTCGGCAGCGGGGTGAAACATATCAAAGCCGGCGATCGGGTGGTCTACGCGCAATCGGCGCTGGGAGCCTATAGCACCGTCCACAACGTGCCCGCGGATAAGGCCGCCATCTTGCCGGACGCGATCTCTTTCGAGCAGGCGGCGGCCTCATTCCTGAAAGGGCTCACGGTCTATTACCTGCTGCGGAAAACCTACGAGATCAAAGCGGGCGAGCCGTTCTTGTTTCATGCGGCGGCCGGCGGCGTCGGGCTCATCGCCTGTCAGTGGGCCAAAGCGCTGGGCGCGAAGCTGATCGGTACCGTCGGCAGCGCGCAAAAAGCTGAACGCGCCAAACAGGCCGGCGCCTGGCAGATCATTAACTATCGCGAAGAGAATATCGTCGAGCGCCTGAAAGAGATCACCGACGGTAAGAAAGTCCACGTGGTTTACGATTCCGTCGGGAAAGATACCTGGGAAGCCTCCCTTGACTGCCTGCAGCGTCGGGGGCTGATGGTGAGCTTCGGCAACTCCTCCGGCCCGGTGACCGGTGTCAATCTCGGGATCCTCAACCAAAAAGGTTCGCTGTACGTCACCCGCCCTTCTCTGCAGGGCTATATCACCACGCGTGAAGAGCTGACGGAAGCCAGCAACGAACTGTTTTCGCTGATCGCCAGCGGCGTGATAAAAGTGGATGTCGCGGAGAGCCAAAAATATGCGTTAACCGACGCCAGACGCGCGCATGAGGTGCTGGAAAGCCGGGCGACGCAGGGTTCAAGTTTGCTCTTGCCATAGTAATGGCTTTTCCCTAAATAATTCGGGCTACAGGAAGATGGTAAGTGAATGAATCCCCAGGAGCTTACAACAGTAAGTGACCGGGGTGAATGCAAGCAACCAACGCCCCTGTAGCCTGAAGTATGACGGGAAAAGAAGAAAAGTTTAGGGCTTCCACATGGGAAGCCCTTACTTTTTTTGTTCGGCTGTATGTAGGGTACAGCACGATGAATTCGTTAACCCGCTAATAGTGACAGATTTAATAAGCAAAGCCTACGCTGTTTTATGCAAAAATCTTCAGGTTGTGACATACCGCTCAATACCTTAGTAGCGCCAGCGGTTATTAGCGCGATAACGGTTGTCGGTTGGTGATTTTATCGCCCGAATCACCCAAACCACAACAACGGCCAGCAGCAGCCACGGCAGCAGTTTAATCATTAACGCAAACAGACCGCCGACAAACATCAGCGCGGTCGCGACAACAATCGCGGCAATAATACCCAGCAGTGAAATGCCGGTGACCAATAACATGACAAAAAAGCCAATAACGAATAAGAGTTCCAGCATCGTCTTTCCCCTAAAGAAATTTTATCTACCTTAGCGGATATTACAAAAATCGTGCCAAATATAACATATTGAATAATAACAAAAACGCCCGGCACGATACGTACAGGGCGTGGTGAATTTGACCAGGTTTTAGTGAAAAACTAACGCTTGTCGGCAACCAGTTTCAGCGCCTGTTCCAGCACGTTGATGTCCGCCCCGGCTTTATGCGCATTTTCGCTCAGATAGCGACGCCACTGGCGCGCCCCGGGGATCCCCTGAAACAGCCCGAGCATATGGCGCGTTACGTGCCCCAGATAAGTACCGTTGCTAAGCTCGCGTTCGATATAGGGATACATCGCCCGGACCACGGAAACCGGGTCAGCATCGATGCCTTCCACGCCGAAAATTTCCCGATCCACCGACGCCAGTATGCCTGGATTCTGATAGGCTTCACGGCCCACCATCACGCCGTCCATATGCGCAAGATGTTGTTTTGCTTCTTCCAGCGACTTAATGCCGCCGTTAATCGCCATGGTCAGATGCGGAAAATCACGCTTCAGCTGGTAAACGCGCGGATAGTCAAGCGGCGGGATCTCGCGGTTCTCTTTGGGGCTTAGCCCCGAAAGCCACGCTTTGCGCGCGTGGATGATAAACATCTCGCACTCGCCTTTCACGGATACCGTTTCGATAAAATCACACAGAAACCCGTAGCTGTCCTGGTCATCAATGCCGATACGGGTTTTCACCGTGACCGGGATCGACACGACGTCGCGCATGGCTTTAATACAGTCTGCCACCAGCTGCGCGTTCCCCATCAGGCAGGCACCAAACATACCGTTCTGCACGCGATCGGACGGGCAGCCAACGTTCAGGTTAATTTCATCGTAGCCGCGCGCCTGCGCCAGCTTCGCGCAGTGCGCCAGCGCAGCCGGATCGCTGCCGCCGAGCTGCAGGGCGACCGGATGCTCTTCTTCGCTGTAGGCCAGATAGTCGCCCTTGCCGTGAATAATCGCACCGGTGGTCACCATTTCGGTATACAGCAGCGTGTGGCGCGACAGCTGACGCAGAAAATAACGGCAGTGTCTGTCGGTCCAGTCGAGCATCGGCGCGATGGAAAAACGGTGAGCGGCGAAAGCAGTAGGCGTTGAGTCTGACATCATGGCGAATAAATAAGCATCCGGGTAAAAAGGGGCGCTACTATAGCACAAAGATAAACCACTGAGGCATAGCGTCAGCGCTCACCTTTTTTATCCCGCAATAAACGCTATATTTTCCGCGGCTTGCCGTCGTGAGGGCCAAAAAACTGCGGCGGATGGTCAACCCAGCGATCCTGACGCGTGGCGGCATAGCCGGGGTTAAGCGGGTAGTAGATGCGATTAAATTTCTTGTTTGCCTCGCCAACGACTAACAGGCGAACCTCCTGCTCGGTGTTATTGAGGAAGGTGTGGCAAATGCCGGTTCCGGCAGGAAAGCCGACGCTATCCCCCGGCTCCAGCTTCCAGAGGTAGCCGTTAATCCACACTTCCGGATAGCCTTCCAGCACGTAGATAAACTCTTCTTCGTCGCTCTCCGCATGCGGATAAGAGGTTCGGCGTCCGGGCGGTAGACGCTCATGGTGGATCCCCAGGCGATTCAGCCGCAGGCCCCGCGCCAGCGGCGCGCCGATGGAGAAAAGCTCAGTACTGTCGGGGTAGGTGGAATCATCCACGCCTTCCAGTTCACGCCAGTGTCGAATGCAGTCAGGTCGTTTCATCGTTTTCTCCCGAAAATGAGATGCATCAGGTATAGCATAAGGTGGCAAGGTTGAGCGACCCCAGGAGCGCGGCTGGGACGAACTGGCGCAGCCAGCGCGCAGGTAACGTGAAGTGTGACGGGTATAGTCCGCCGGGTCTCGGCGTTTTACCGGTATCGTGATAAAGTAACAGTTTCAGATTCACGCAACCAGAGGACGCTCATGGATAAGACCACTTCGCAACAAATGTTAGCGCATGCTGAAAAGCTGTGCGCGCAGCGTGGCGTGCGCCTGACCCCGCAGCGCCTTGAAGTATTGCGTTTGATGAGCCTGCAGCAAGGGGCAATCAGCGCCTACGACCTGCTCGATCTCCTTCGTGAAAAAGAGCCTCAGGCGAAACCGCCGACGGTGTACCGGGCGCTGGAGTTTTTACTCGAGCAAGGGTTCGTGCATAAGGTGGAATCCACCAATAGCTACGTGCTGTGTCACCTTTTCGATCAGCCGACCCACAGCTCGGCGATGTTTATCTGCGACCGCTGCGGCGGCGTCAAAGAAGAGTGTGCGGAAGGCGTCGAAGATATTATGCATACGCTGGCGGCAAGAATGGGATTCGCCCTGCGCCACAACGTCATTGAGGCTCACGGCCTGTGCGCCGCCTGCGTCGAGGTTGAATCCTGCAGTACGCCGGGCCACTGCCACCACGACCATACCATCCAGATCAAAAAGAAAGCCCGCTGAGGCGTTAGCCGCAGCGGGAATCAAGGGTGTAGGCAATAACGGTGGGTTAAAACACGGCGTTTTCGCTACCAGCGATAGTCGTTTTTGGTTTCCCAGTCGGTCACTTCTTTCTCTGCCTGGTCTTTGGCGTAACCGTAACGTTCCTGAATTCTGCCCACCAGCTGGTCGCGTTTGCCTTCAATGACGGTCATGTCATCGTCGGTCAGCTTGCCCCATTTTTCTTTCGCTTTACCTTTGAACTGTTTCCAGTTACCGCCGATTTCGTCTTTATTCATCATGCATTCCTCATCGTTCGGTTATCGTTCGGTGAATGAACAGCCCGCTGTGTGCCGGACATGACTTAACTATAGATGAGTATTCTGAGTAAGATTTATTATTCGGAATCTTTAACCATCATATGCACCAAATGCATTACGAAAACCAGGTTCCGCGCTGCCAGTGGCGCCGCCAGATAACCGCCAGAGAAACGCCGCGCAGAGCGAGAAAGGCCGTCAGCGCCAGCCACAGTCCGTGGTTGCCGAGCGTCGGTACCGTCAGCAGCGTCAGGGCAAACCCCGCCGCCGCTACCGCCATGCTGTTGCGCATCTCCGCCCCCCGCGTCGCGCCGATAAACATGCCGTCCAGCAGGTAGCACCAGACGCCAATGACCGGCAGGATCATCTGCCAGACCAGATAGCGGTCGGCCAGCTGCTGCAGCGAAGGCAGCGAGGTCAGCAAAGCGATAATCTGCTCACCGGCAAGCCCGTAAATCAGCGCAAACGCCAGCGCCACCATCCCTGACTGGCGGCAGGCCGCGTGCCAGACGGCAAGCAGCTGGCTGTCGTCGCACGCGCCGTAGGCCTGCCCGGAGTGCGCCTCAACGGCGTAGGCAAAACCGTCCAGCGCATAGGCGGTAAAGGTCAGCATCGTCATGAGGACCGCATTGACCGCGACGATATCGGCACCGAGGCGGGCGCCACATACCGTCACCGCCCCGAAGCAGAGCTGTAGAAGCAGCGAGCGCAGCATGATGTCGCGATTCAGCGCCAGCAGGCGGCGTATATCGCCGCGCCAGGCGTTTTTCAGCATCGACAGGGAAACGCCGCGCAGCGCCAGCACGCGTCTCGCCATCAGCAGGCCAATAAAGAAAGTGACGTATTCTGCGGTGACCGTCGCCAGCGCCGCCCCCTGCACGTTCATATGCAGGCCCATCACCAGCCATAAATCGAGCACAATATTGAGGACGTTGCCGACTACCAGCAGGATCACCGGCGCTCTGGCGTACTGCACGCCCAGCAGCCAGCCCAGCAGGACCAGATTCGCCAGCGATGCCGGCGCGCTTAGCCAGCGGAGCTCCAGGAAGCGTCTGGCCTGTTCGAGCACGGCTTCGCTACCGCCGACGATATGCAGCGCCAGGTCGATTAACGGCATCCGTAAGAGCACAATCGCCGCCCCGGCGGCCAGCGCCAGACCCAGCGGCTGCACCAGCGCACGCGCCAGCCGCTGCGGATCTTTTGCGCCAAACGCCTGCGCCGTCAGTCCGGTGGTACTCATTCGCAGGAACAACAGCAGCATAAAGAGGAAGCTGGTCGCCGTTGCGCCAACCGCCACGCCCCCCAGATAAACCGGGCTGTCGAGATGGCCAATAACGGCGGTATCCACCAGCCCCAGCAGCGGAACGGTGATATTGGAGAAGATCATGGGCAGCGCTAAGCGCCACAGGGCTTTGTCGGCGGCGTTAAAAAGCATGGAGAAAGAGCCCAAATGAGGAAAAACGGCGCAGCATCATGCATCAGGTGATGATGCCGCGAGGTGAAGAGATTACTGCCAGTTGCCGTTGCGGATAACGCCAACGGCCAGGCCTTCAATAGTGAAGCTTTGCTCGCGAAGATCCACCACGATCGGCGAGAATTCGCTGTTTTCCGGCAGCAGTTCAACGACGTTACCCTGCTTTTTCAGTCGCTTCACGGTAACTTCTTCGTCGATGCGCGCCACAACCACCTGGCCATTGCGCACATCCTGCGTTTTATGGACGGCCAGCAGGTCGCCATCAAGAATACCGATGTCTTTCATCGACATCCCGCTAACGCGCAGCAGAAAATCGGCATTCGGCTTAAACATAGCCGGATCGACCTGATAGTGACCTTCGATATGCTGCTGGGCCAGCAGCGGCTCACCCGCCGCGACGCGGCCAATAAGCGGCAGACCCGTTTCTTCTTCCGTCAGCAGACGAATACCGCGGGAGGCGCCGGAAACGATCTCGATTGCGCCTTTACGCGCCAGCGCTTTCAGGTGTTCTTCCGCCGCGTTTGGGGAACGGAACCCCAAGCGCTGAGCAATCTCCGCACGCGTCGGCGGCATGCCCGTCTGGCTGATATGATCCCGAATGAGATCAAACACCTCTTGCTGCCTGGTCGTTAACGCTTTCATTCCGCCCCCTGGGTGTATATACAGTTATGCTGTGAGTATATACAGCTAACGGTGATTTTGGAACCATATTTCACACAAAAATCAGGAGTTTCTTTCCGTTTTGCGAGCCGCTACGCCAGGCGTTAGCGGTAGTTTGCCCATAAAAGCGTTCCCCACGCGATCAGCGCGATGATAATCGCCAGCAATACCGCCGCCGATCCCATGTCTTTCGCTCGCCCCGACAGCTCGTGATGTTCAGGGCCAATACGGTCAACAACCGCCTCAATCGCGCTATTGATAATTTCAACTATCATCACTAGCAGGACCGAGCTAATCAACAGCACCCGGGTGATGGCATCGACGTCTAACCAGCAGGCGATCGCCACGGCAACAACGGCCGCGATGCCTTCCTGACGAAAGGCGGCCTCGTTGACCCACGCCGCCCGGAATCCTTTCCAGGAATACCCTGCCGCTTTAATAATTCGGGTTAACCCAGTGGTATTATTGGCCATCAAACAAACCTTTTTATGTAAATGACGTCAATGAGTGTACGCGTTTGCCGCGTTACAACGGAAATTTTGCGCACTTTCTGTTATTCTTGCGGCGCATTTGCATGATTAACCAGAGGCTTCACATCGTCTATGTCTGGCTGGCAACGAATTTACTATAAATTACTGAATTTACCATTAAGGGCGCTGGTAAAAAGCAAGTCGATTCCGGCACAACCTGCTCAGGAATTAGGCCTGGATACCTCGCGTCCCATTATGTATGTTCTGCCCTACAATTCGAAGGCGGACCTGCTGACGCTGCGCGCGCAATGTCTGGAACATGAGTTACCGGACCCGCTGGAGCCGCTCGAGATCGACGGCGGCCTGCTTCCGCGCTACGTATTTATCCACGGCGGACCGCGCGTGTTTACCTATTACACGCCGAAAGAAGAGTCTATCAAGCTCTTTCACGACTATCTGGATTTGCACCGCAACCATCCCGATCTTGACGTGCAGATGGTGCCGGTTTCGGTGATGTTCGGTCGCGCGCCGGGGCGTGAAAAAGGCGAGGTGAACCCGCCGCTGCGCATGCTCAACGGCATTCAGAAATTCTTCGCCGTTCTGTGGCTGGGCCGCGACAGCTTTGTCCGTTTCTCGCCTTCGGTCTCGCTGCGTAAGATGGCGGACGAACACGGTACCGATAAAACCATCGCCCAGAAGCTGGCCCGCGTGGCGCGCATGCACTTCGCCCGTCAGCGTCTGGCGGCGGTCGGCCCGCGCCTGCCCGCGCGCCAGGATCTGTTTAATAAACTGCTGGCCTCGAAAGCCATTGCCCGTGCGGTAGAAGACGAAGCGCGCAGCAAGAAAATTTCTCATGAAAAGGCGCAGCAAAACGCTATCGCCCTGATGGAAGAGATCGCCGCAAACTTCTCCTATGAGATGATTCGCCTGACCGACCGCGTGCTGGGCTTTACCTGGAACCGGCTGTATCAGGGCATTAACGTGCATAACGCCGAGCGCGTGCGCCAGCTGGCGCATGAAGGCCACGAGATCGTTTATGTCCCGTGCCACCGCAGCCATATGGACTATCTGCTGCTCTCTTACGTCATTTATCATCAGGGCCTGGTGCCGCCGCATATCGCCGCCGGTATCAACCTGAACTTCTGGCCCGCCGGTCCGATCTTCCGTCGCGGCGGCGCGTTCTTTATTCGCCGCACGTTCAAGGGCAATAAGCTTTACTCAACCGTATTCCGCGAATATCTCGGCGAGCTGTTCAGCCGCGGCTATTCGGTGGAGTATTTCGTTGAAGGCGGGCGTTCGCGTACCGGACGCCTGCTGGATCCGAAAACCGGCACCCTGTCGATGACCATTCAGGCGATGCTGCGCGGCGGTAATCGCCCCATCACCCTGGTGCCGATTTACATCGGCTACGAGCACGTGATGGAGGTTGGTACCTACGCCAAAGAGCTACGCGGTGCGACGAAAGAGAAAGAGAGCCTGCCGCAGATGCTGCGCGGCTTGAGCAAGCTGCGAAATCTCGGCCAGGGCTACGTTAACTTCGGCGAACCCCTGCCGCTGATGGCCTATCTGAACCAGCATGTGCCGGACTGGCGCGAGTCTATCGACCCTATCGAAGCGGTTCGCCCTTCCTGGCTGACCCCGACGGTGAATAATATCGCCTCGGATCTGATGGTGCGCATCAATAATGCCGGCGCGGCTAACGCCATGAACCTGTGCTGTACCGCGCTGCTGGCATCGCGTCAGCGTTCACTGACCCGCGAGCAGCTCACCGAGCAGCTGGAGTGCTATCTCGCCCTGCTGCGCAACGTGCCATATTCAGCGGATGCGACCACGCCTGCGGCTTCGGCCAGCGAGCTGATTGACCACGCGCTGCAGATGAACAAGTTCGAAGTCGAGAAAGATACCATTGGCGATATCATCATTCTGCCGCGCGAGCAGGCCGTGCTGATGACCTACTACCGCAACAACATCGCCCATATGCTGGTGATGCCGTCGCTGTTAGCCGCCATCGTCACTCAGCATCGTCGTATTACCCGCGCCGAAATCCTGCGTCACGTCGAGATGTTCTATCCGTTCCTGAAGGCCGAGCTGTTCCTGCGCTGGGAAAAAGCGGAGCTGGCGGGCGTCGTCGATGCGCTGATCGCTGAAATGCAGCGTCAGGGACTCATCGCCCTGAACGACGATGAGGTGAGCGTCAATCCGTCTCATGCCCGTTCTCTGCAGCTGCTGGCCGCAGGCGCGCGCGAAACGCTGCAGCGCTACGCCATTACCTTCTGGCTGCTGAGCGCTAACCCGTCAATCAACCGCAGTTCGCTGGAGAAAGAGAGCCGCACCGTGGCGCAGCGCCTGTCCGTTCTGCACGGCATCAACGCGCCGGAGTTCTTCGATAAGGCGGTGTTCAGCACGCTGGTGTTGACCCTGCGTGACGAAGGCTATATCAGCGATACCGGGGACGCCGAGCCGGAAGAGACGTTGAAGATCTACCGCATGCTGGCGGATCTGATTACTTCGGATGTGCGATTAACGATTGAAAGCGTTACCCAGGATGAAGCGTAACGCTTAAAGAGATGTCCCGGCCTGCGCCGGGCTACCGGACCCTGCGGTTTTGTAGCCCGGCTAAGGCGTTTACGCCGCAAGCCGGGAAACCCACAGCGCTACTGCATATATCCCATCGCCAGGCCGAGAAATAGCACCAGCCCCACGTAGTTATTGTTCATAAACGCCTTAAAGCAGGCATCGCGTTCGCGTTTAAATATCAGCTTCTGCTGCCAGGCAAACAGCGCCGCGGCGATAAACAACGACCAGTAATACTCCCAGCCCAGCCCGCTCAGCCAGCCTACCGCGGCCATCAGACCCAGTACCGCCACCTGTAAAATACCGATGATTAAGCGATCGTTGTCGCCAAAGAGAATCGCCGTCGATTTGATACCGATTTTGACGTCATCATCACGATCGACCATCGCATACTGGGTATCGTAGGCCACCGCCCACAGGATATTGGCGAGGAACATCAGCCAGCAGCTCAGCGGCAGCGATTCGCTGACCGCCGAAAAGGCCATCGGGATCGACCAGCCGAACGCCGCGCCCAGCACGACCTGAGGCAGGTGGGTATAGCGCTTCATAAACGGATATACCCATGCCAGCGCCAGCGCCGCTACCGACAGCAGAATGGTCATGGTGTTCAGGGTCAACACCAGCAGAAACGAAAGCAGCACCAGCACGACAAACAGCGTCCGCGCCTCCTTTTCGCTAACGTCGCCGCTCGGCAACGGGCGGTGGGCCGTTCGTTTGACGTGGCCGTCAAACTTGCGATCGGCATAGTCGTTGACCACGCAGCCTGCGGCGCGCATCAGCCAGACGCCGGCGACAAAAACGGCGAGGATCCATAGCGGCGGTATCCCCGGCGTCGCCACCCACAGCGCCCATAGCGTCGGCCACAGCAGCAGCAGCGCGCCAATCGGTTTGTCAGTACGCATCAGGCGGTGAAACGCCAGCAGCTTGTTCTGCGTCAGACTCCACTCCATTTCATTTTCCTCTTAATACAACGGCGATGCAGGCAAAAACAGTTCCGTCAGCAGCAGCGGTTTGCCGCTCAACCGGAGGCGGGAACGACGCCCCCACAGCTCTGCATGACGACCAATTTCAATAAAATCACGGGTTAGCGTCGATGACGTGAAGAGATAGCGGCCCAACGGCGTTTGCCCCAGCTGTTGCAGCGCCAGTTCGGGGCCGCTCAGCGTTGATTCGGGCACTATCGTGCGCCCGGCCAGCCAGGGTTCACCGTTGGCGCAAAGAATGATTTCCCGCAGCCAGTAGCGGGGTTCGCTCGGTAACAGGGGCGCCTCACCGGCCAGCGCGTCGCGTCCAACAAAACCTTCGTTAACCATGATGACGCTGACTTTCTTCCCCTGCTGCTCAAAGCGTTTGGTCATTGAGTCTTCCAGCAATAGCCAGTCGCGCAAATGCGCATCCAGCGGGGGCATAGCGGCAAAATAATGCAGCGCACGCAGTTGCGTAAGCGCAGGATGTGGCATGCCTGAATCTCCGGTACATAACGTAAAGGTATTGTATCGCAGAATGGGGCATCGGGGGCGGGCAAACGTCAATATACGATCATCCGCGCAACAGCCGTGCAACAGAGGCTGCGGCGCGCTAAAAAAAAGTGCGCCCTGACGGACGCACCTAAAGGCTGTGCCTAAACATCAGCATTGCGGGGAGACGGTCACCCCTTGCCTTTTACACTGCTGATAAAGGTGGAACGAGCAGATTTCGAGCCAAGACGTTCAGCTTCGTTCATCAATTTCAGGGCTTTATCGATATCGCCTTTCGCAACCGCCTGCTTAATGCCGTTGTTGAAATAGGTTTCGGTGTCATCAAGCATCGGTTCGCTTTTCGCCGCCGGAGCCGGGGCCGGCGCGACAACCGGCGCGGCGGTATTGCCGACGGTCACCGGGCCATTGCCGGAAGAGCCAAACAGCGGACCAACCAGCACGCTGGAGCCGCTATTGGTTTTGACTTTTAGCTTCAGCACGCCATCGGTGGTGTGGCGGGCAATCGGGTCTGGAATATCCGGCACGGCATTGCCCGCGCCTTTAGCGTAAGCTTTCGCCGGATCCAGCAGAGTTGTGGTTTGTTGTAAATCTTTTTCCGTCGTAAAGACCAGCACGTAAAGCTTCTGCTGCCCCAGCGCCGGGGTCAGGCGCATGACGCCTTCAAGCCGATCCGCGGTCATTACGCCGGGCTGCTGATAGGTAAAATAGCTGCTGGGGAAGAACGCGGATGGCGTCATATTCTGATCGAGAATCAGCACGTTCGGCGCAAAAATCTGTTTTTGCTTATTCACTTCGCTCGTGAGCGTCAGGGTCAGTTCGCCAATATTCGCCGGAACGCTCCAGGCCGCAACCGGGCCGGAGATGCCGGCAACATCCAAGCGCTGGCCGCCCGTGAGTAAATCAACGGTCTGCGTTTTAGATTGATCGACTGGCGTCCAGACGAGCTGCTGCAGGGCAGCGCCGGGGATGGCGGGCGCTGCGCTGGTGTTTTGCGGGACAAAGTTGACGTCAGCAAGGCTCGTTCCCGGCGCGCATGCCAACATTCCTGCGGATAAACACAGGGCGACGAGAGTTTTCTTCATTTTCATTGTTCTCACCTCGGATAGCGTAGGTTTAGCGGTGGCCAGGCAATAGCGCGCTAATCCTGAAGAATCAGGAGGGGCAGAGCCCCTCCGTGTCACTACATGATTACGGCGGTGTTACCACCAAACTTCCATCTGCGCACCGAAGGTCACTTCGCTATCGTTACCGCGGCTGGAGGTGTAAACCCCGTTACCGCTGCCGTCTTTAGTCTGCAGACCGGAGGTGTTGCTGTAGCCCCAGTTCTCATCCCATTTTGCGTAGGTCGCGAAAATACGGATTGCCGGGCGAGACCAGACGCTGTTACCCGCCTGCCATTGCTGGGCCAGGGTAATTTTGTACTGGTTGTTGTTTTCGCTGGTGCGCTGGGATTTCACGTTGTCGTAACCGACTTCCAGCTGGGTGCTCATGATCGGCGTCCATTTGTACATCGGACGAACACCGACGGTGTACCAGGTAGAACCGTTGTTGCTGTCCAGATCCACGTCCTGGTACATCGCAACGTACATCAGGCCCCAGTCATCGTTGAAGTCCATCGCGCCGTGATCCAGAACGCGGATCATGCTGCCGTTGTTATCGATGCTGGTTCCCTGGGAGTGACCGCTGTTCCAGGAGGTCATCGAGTCGGTCGCATACTGAACAACAAACTTGTTGAAGCCACCCCAGATAGACTGAGTATGTTCACCGGTGAACATCCAGCCGTCTTTTGATGCGCCATCAACCAGACGGTAATCGTCCTGCGGGTTAGCGCGGCCATAATCCACGCCTAACTCCAGTACGCCGCCCGGGTTGATTTCCATACCGGCCAGACGCACGTCAAAGACGTCGTTTGCGGTTTTAGCAGCAAATTTCTTGGTGTCATCGCTGGAGAAAGTGTAAGAACCGCCGCTTTCTGAGTTACGCGTGGCTGCCAGAGAGAGTTTACCGAAGCCAAGGTCAACGTTTTCCAGACCCGCACCCGGGCCGGAGATATCCCAGTAGTAGAAGTCGATCATGTGAACGTCATGACGCTGGTAGAAGCGCTTACCGGCCCACAGGGTAGAACCCGGCAACCAGTCAATCAGGTTTTTACCCTGGATGTTAGCTTCACGAAACGCCGGAGAGGTACTTTCCCAGTCATCTTCCTGATTTACGGAATAAGCGACGTTAGTATCGAAATAAAAACTCTTATCACCTTCTTTCCACAACTCCTGGCCCAGCTTCAGTTCCGCATAGGTTTCACATTCGTTGCCAAGACGGTATTTGCTTTGAGCGCCCGTGGCTTTGAAGCACTGTTGCTCACCGCCGCTGCCGGTCCAACCGATACCAGAACGAGCGTAGCCGTGGAAATCAACGGCCAGCGCCTGAGCAGACATAACGCCTGCCGCAACGGCGACCGCCAGTGGAAGTTTGCGCAGAGTAATCATCATTCTATCTCCTGAGATCATTGCTTTTCTTTGAACACTTCACCCTTCGGGCTGCCTCTTTGTTGGCTGCGCTCACTCACCCTGGTCACGTACTTTTGTACGCTCCCAGGGATTCATTCCCTTGCCGCCTCGATGCAGCGCGAATGGTTTTGTGTTTTTTTTTAGTTAGAAGCCTTACACGCCCGGCTCTTTATGCAGCCGACGACAAGCGGTGCCATCCTCACGGAATAAATGGCAGCGCTCCGGCGGCAAACCGATGGCGAATGTGGCTCCCTCTTCTACCAGCACCACGTCGTTCTGGCGGTAAACCAGGTTCTGACGGATGGATGGGATCTGAATATGAATTTGCGTTTCGTGGCCGAGCTGTTCGACCACCTGAACTTCACCTTCGAGGGTGACGTCGGCGATATCGCTGGGCAGCAAATGTTCCGGGCGAATCCCTAAGGACATGTTGGCGCCGACCTGAACGCGGGCGCTGTCCACCGGCAGCCAGACCTGCTGACGGTTTGGCAGCTCCACCTGCACCTGCTCAATGGCGGTAGCGGTGACTTTCACCGGCAGGAAATTCATCTTCGGCGAGCCAATAAAGCCCGCGACGAAACGATCCGCCGGGTAGTGATAGAGTTCGAGAGGCTTCCCGACCTGCGCGACGCGACCGGCGTCCAGCACCACAATCTTGTCGGCCAGGGTCATCGCTTCGACCTGGTCGTGGGTCACGTAAATCATCGTGCGGCCAAGACGCTTATGCAGACGGGAAATCTCAATGCGCATCTGCACGCGCAGCGCGGCATCGAGGTTAGAGAGCGGTTCATCCAGCAGGAACACGCGCGGTTCAGCCACCAGAGTACGGCCAATCGCCACGCGCTGACGCTGACCGCCGGAAAGCGCTTTCGGTTTGCGCTCCAGCAGATGGGCCAGCTGAAGAACTTCCGCCACCTGAGTCACGCGCTGGTTAATCAGCTCTTTTTTGGCGCCGGCCAGCTTCAGGCCAAAAGACATGTTTTCCGCGACGGAAAGGTGGGGGTAAAGCGCATAAGACTGAAACACCATCCCGATACCGCGCTCGGCGGGCGGGACATCATTCATTCGGGTATCGCCAATCAGCAGATCGCCGCTGGTCACCGTTTCCAGCCCGGCAATCATACGCAGCAGGGTGGATTTGCCGCAGCCTGATGGCCCAACAAACACGACGAACTCCCCATCCTGGATCTCGAGATTGATATCTTTCGATACCACTACGTCACCCCAGGCTTTCGTTACATTTCGCAGCTGTACGCTCGCCATGCCCTTCTCCCTTCGTTACAACCTGTCACTTAACGACACATTCAAGATGGGCTGACTATGCGGCATTCATAAATAGGGTAAATCCTCCACCCCCCGGCTTTTTTATGGGGGAGGAGGCGGGAGGATGAGAGATTGCGTCTCGCCGCCGGGGGGGACGGACGGACGTCGATTTCGTGATGTAGCCTGCAAAATTGGCCGCCTTTTTATGTGCTCCAGGACTCATAACCGGCATTTCTGTAATGGAGATCACACTATCGGGGGATGGGGCGTAGACATGGGGAGGATGGAAAGAGGTTGTTAAAAAAGGAAACTCATCACCGTTAAGCCACTCAAGTGTATCCACGAGCACATCACCAAATAGGACGGGTATATGAAAATCAAAACTGGCGCTCGCATCCTCGCGCTGTCTGCATTGACCACGATGATGTTTTCCGCCTCTGCCCTCGCAAAAATCGAAGAAGGTAAGCTGGTTATCTGGATTAACGGCGACAAAGGCTACAACGGCCTCGCTGAAGTGGGTAAAAAGTTTGAAAAAGACACCGGCATTAAAGTCTCCGTAGAGCATCCGGATAAGCTGGAAGAGAAATTCCCGCAGGTTGCCGCGACCGGCGACGGCCCTGACATCATCTTCTGGGCTCACGACCGTTTTGGCGGCTACGCGCAGTCCGGCCTGCTGGCGGAAATCACCCCGGATAAAGCGTTCCAGGACAAACTCTATCCGTTCACCTGGGATGCGGTTCGCTATAACGGCAAGCTGATTGCCTACCCGGTTGCCGTTGAAGCGCTGTCGCTGATCTATAACAAAGACCTGGTGCCAAACCCGCCGAAAACCTGGGAAGAGATCCCGGCGCTGGATAAAGAACTGAAAGCGAAAGGTAAGAGCGCGCTGATGTTCAACCTGCAAGAACCGTACTTCACCTGGCCGCTGATCGCCGCCGACGGCGGTTATGCGTTCAAGTTTGAAAACGGCAAGTACGACGTGAAAGACGTAGGCGTGGATAGCGCTGGCGCGAAAGCGGGCCTGACCTTCCTGGTCGACCTTATCAAGAACAAACATATGAACGCCGACACCGACTACTCCATCGCGGAAGCGGCATTCAACAAAGGCGAAACCGCGATGACCATCAACGGTCCGTGGGCGTGGTCTAACATCGATAAGAGCAAGGTTAACTACGGCGTTACCCTGCTGCCGACCTTCAAAGGCAACCCGTCTAAACCGTTCGTTGGCGTACTGAGCGCCGGTATTAACGCCGCCAGCCCGAACAAAGAACTGGCGAAAGAGTTCCTCGAAAACTACCTGATGACCGATCAGGGTCTGGATGAAGTGAACAAGGACAAACCGCTGGGCGCGGTCGCGCTGAAATCCTTCCAGGAAAAACTGGAAAAAGATCCGCGTATCGCCGCCACCATGGCTAACGCCCAGAAAGGTGAAATCATGCCGAATATTCCGCAGATGTCCGCCTTCTGGTATGCCGTTCGTACCGCAGTGATCAACGCAGCTAGCGGTCGCCAGACCGTCGATGCGGCGCTGAAAGACGCACAGGCTCGTATCACCAAGTAATACGGTTTCCCTTATTTCTTAGGGAATAAGGTTTGTTGAATACGTTGTTACGCGAAATCATTCGCGCTACATCGAGGCGGCAAGGATGCAAATCCCCAGGCGCTTACATCAGTAAGTGACTGGGGTACGCATCTGCAGCCAACAAAGAGGTAGCGCGAAGGATAAAGTGTAAAGAGGATGATCCCCATGGATGTCGTGAAAAAGAAGCACTGGTGGCAAAGCCCGCAGCTCACATGGTCTGTGATCGGCTTGCTGTGCCTGCTGGTGGGTTACCTTGTTGTTTTGATGTACGCCCAGGGGGAGTACCTGTTTGCCATCATGACGCTGATTTTGAGCTCGGTTGGCCTGTATATTTTTTCCAATCGCAAGGCCTACGCCTGGCGCTATGTTTATCCGGGTCTCGCCGGGATGGGGCTGTTCGTCCTGTTCCCGCTGATCTGCACTATCGCTATCGCTTTTACCAACTACAGCAGCACTAACCAGCTGACCTTCGAACGCGCCCAACAGGTGCTGATGGACCGCTCCTTCCAGGCAGGGAAATCCTACAACTTCGCGCTTTATCCGGCGGGAGATGAGTGGAAGCTGGCGCTGACCGACGGCGAAAGCGGCAAAAACTATCTTTCCGACGCCTTTAAATTCGGCGGCGAACAGAAGCTGGCCTTAAAAGAGGCTGACGCCCTGCCGGAAGGCGAGCGCGCCACGCTGCGCGTGATTACGCAAAACCGTACCGCCCTGAACCAGCTGACCGCCGTGTTGCCGGATGAAAGCAAAGTCATTATGAGCTCCCTGCGTCAGTTCTCCGGTACTCAGCCGCTGTACGCGCTGGCCAGTGACGGCACGCTGACCAACAACCAGAGCGGCGTGAAATACCGTCCGAACGCCGAGGTCGGTTTCTATCAGGCGATCAACGCCGACGGTAGCTGGGGCAGCGAAAAGCTCAGCCCGGGCTACACCGTGACCATCGGCTGGGATAACTTCACTCGCGTGTTCCAGGATGAAGGCATTCAGAAACCGTTCTTCGCGATTTTCGTCTGGACGGTGGTGTTCTCCGTTCTGACCGTGATTCTCACCGTTGCGGTCGGCATGGTGCTCGCCTGTCTCGTCCAGTGGGAAGCCCTGAAAGGTAAAGCGATTTACCGCGTACTGCTGATTCTGCCTTACGCCGTACCGTCGTTTATCTCGATTCTGATTTTCAAAGGGTTGTTCAACCAGAGCTTTGGTGAGATCAACATGATGCTCAGCGCGCTGTTCGGCATCAAGCCGGCCTGGTTTAGCGACCCGACCACCGCGCGTACCATGATTATCATCGTCAACACCTGGCTGGGCTATCCGTACATGATGATCCTGTGCATGGGCCTGCTGAAAGCGATTCCTGACGATTTATATGAAGCCTCGGCAATGGATGGCGCTACGCCGTTCCAGAACTTCTTCAAAATTACGCTGCCGCTGCTGATCAAGCCGCTGACGCCGCTGATGATCGCCAGCTTCGCCTTTAACTTTAACAACTTCGTGCTGATTCAGCTGTTGACCAACGGCGGGCCGGACCGGCTCGGTACCACCACGCCGGCGGGCTACACCGACCTGCTGGTGAGCTATACCTACCGTATCGCCTTTGAAGGCGGCGGCGGTCAGGACTTCGGCCTTGCGGCGGCTATCGCCACGCTGATCTTCCTGCTGGTAGGCGCCCTGGCGATTGTTAACCTGAAAGCCACACGTATGAAGTTTGATTAAGGGAGATAACGATTATGGCTATGGTTCAACCCAAATCTCAGAAGCTGCGCCTGTTCACGACGCACCTCCTGCTGCTGATTTTTATCGCGGCGATTATGTTCCCGCTGCTGATGGTCATCGCTATCTCTCTGCGCGAAGGGAACTTCGCCACCGGTAGCCTGATCCCCGAAAGTATCTCCTGGGAGCACTGGCGGCTGGCGCTCGGCTTCAGCGTCGAACACGCTGATGGTCGCGTCACGCCGCCCCCCTTCCCGGTGCTGCTGTGGCTGTGGAACTCCATCAAGGTGGCAGGCATTACCGCCATTGGCATCGTCGCGCTTTCTACCACCTGCGCTTACGCTTTTGCCCGCATGCGCTTCCCGGGTAAAGCAACGCTGCTGAAAGGGATGCTGATTTTCCAGATGTTCCCCGCGGTGCTGTCGCTGGTCGCGCTGTACGCCCTGTTTGACCGTCTCGGCCAGTACGTGCCGTTCGTCGGCCTGAATACCCACGGCGGCGTCATCTTCGCCTATATGGGCGGTATCGCGCTGCACGTCTGGACAATCAAAGGTTACTTCGAAACCATCGACGGCTCGCTGGAAGAAGCGGCGGCGCTGGACGGTGCGACCCCATGGCAGGCTTTCCGCCTCGTGCTGCTCCCGCTGTCGGTACCGATTCTGGCGGTGGTGTTTATTCTGTCGTTCATCGCGGCGATCACCGAAGTACCGGTAGCCTCGCTGCTGCTGCGCGATGTGAACAGCTATACCCTCGCAGTCGGAATGCAGCAGTATCTTAACCCGCAGAACTATCTGTGGGGCGACTTTGCCGCCGCGGCGGTGCTTTCCGCCATTCCGATTACCGTGGTGTTCCTGCTGGCCCAGCGCTGGTTGGTTAACGGCCTGACGGCTGGCGGAGTGAAAGGTTAATTTTTTTGTAACACCCGCCCCAAATTTCAGATGAGGGCCGACGGTTTAGCGGTAATGCGCGACCCCAACCGGGTATTACCGCCGTCGCCCTCAGCTGAAAAAGTAAGGCAAATGCCACTGCTATCCTCAACTGGACCCTACATAAATTCTATTTGTGACTGTTGGTCAGCGGCCCTGGAGGCCGCTTTTTTTATTCGCGCTTCAGTCGGTTGGAGTTACACAGCCAGAGCGTTATCACCAGAATCAGGATCGCCGCGGAGTAAATCAGCACCGCCATAGGCGACTCATGATCGATAATGATCAGGCGGACGATTGCGGTGATGCCGATATAGACAAAGTAGCGCAGCGGGAAGTGAAATCCCGACTCAAAGTACTTCACTATCAGCGCGATAAACTCGAAATAGAGGAAGTAGACCACCAGCCCTTCCACCAGCTTGTACTTGCTGACAGGCTCCGGGGTGAACAGGACGTGCGCCAGATGCAGCGTCTCCTTTCCCAGAAATACGATCAGAATGACCCCCAGGCACAGCAGGCCAAGATTCAAAACGGTTTGCATTGCGGTTGCAATAAAACTCACCAACGGACGATAAACCGGCGGCATAGGTACACCTCATCATCATGATTTCCTGTGACCTGTATAACGCAAAAATGTGATCCAGATCTACATTTGTGAGTCCCTTCTTTCCACTGCTTGCCTTTCTCATCTCCGATGAAATACGTAAAAAGAGAAATTTTTACTTTCGGCAACGCTGTGAGGTAGTTAACTAAATCCCTTTTTATGTTCAAAAAACAGAATATAAATACCCGTCAAATCAGTTAATTAACCATAATAAGATCACAATTTTACAATATTGTAATAAGCGAATATTTTTCTCTTTCAGGCATAAATTACGCCCGCATTAGAGTAAGTTTTTCCTTAGAAATTGACTTAGCATACTCGCAGATTAATAAACCCTCGTTAGCGGAACGATATAAAATATGACTACTGAACACTCATCCCTGTTTATAAACTGGCTAAAAAAAGAAGTGGCTCCGGCATTAGGCTGTACGGAACCCGTTGCTATTTCTTTTACCGCCGCTTACGCTGCGAAACATTTAGATACGGCTTGTCAAAACATTAGCGGTTTTATTTCTGCGAACCTGTACAAGAATGCGATGGGCGTAACTATTCCGGGCACTTCCGTCAGCGGGGTGGCGCTCGCAGCCGCAATTGGCGCATTTGGTGGCGATGCGGATAAAGGTTTAAAAACGCTGGAGGGAATTACCGAACGGCATGTTGAATTAGCCCAGAAGTTAATTGCCGATGGCCAGGTCAATATTAGCGTGAAAGATACCCCTGACTTTATTCATCTGGATCTGACGCTAACGGGTGGCGAAAAGAGCTGCCGCGTGGTGGTCAAGGGCACGCATACCAATATCGTTGAGCTGTATATTAATGGCGAAGCGCAGGTACTGGCGGACAAACAGAGTACGGTAACGCAGCAGGAAACATTAGCAACCTTCTCGCTTGCGGAAGCCTTTAATTTTATTAACGAGGTCGAATTCGCCGACATCGCATTTATTCTCGAAGCCGCCCGGCTCAATTCGGCGCTGGCGGAGGAAGGTAAAAGCAAAAAATACGGCTTGAACATCAACGGCACCTTCTCTGATGCGGTAAAAAATGGCCTGCTCAGCAACGACCTGCTGAGTAAAGTCATCATCAATACCGTCGCCGCATCCGACGCGCGAATGGGCGGAGCCCCCGTCGTCGCGATGTCTAACTTTGGTTCCGGTAACCAGGGTATCGCCGCCACCATGCCGGTAGTGACGGTCGCGGAGCATCTTAACGCTGATGAAGAGACCCTCGCGCGGGCGCTGGCGCTCTCCCACCTGACCGCCATATCGATCCACTCCCGCTATACGCGTCTGTCCGCGCTATGCGCGGCGTCCACGGCAGCGATGGGCGCCGCGGCAGGCATGGCGTGGTTATTTACCCGTGACCTGCAAACAATTAATACCGCTATTATTAATATGATCAGCGATATTACCGGCATGATTTGCGATGGCGCCTCTAATAGCTGCGCAATGAAAGTATCGTCCGTGGTTTCCAGCGCCTTTAAGGCCGTACTGATGGCGATGCAAAATAGCTGCGCAGGCTCTAATGACGGCATTGTTTGCGCTGACGTTGAGCAGACTATTAATAATCTCTGCCGTCTGGTAATTAAGCCTATGGCCTATACCGATAAAGAAATCATCAACATTATGGTAGCAAAGTAATCATTAATTAGCGTTTTAATGTACCTTACACAAATAATTAATCTCCTGAATACAACAGGTATTGTTTATGAACAAAAAAGTGATTCTACGGGGTATGAGCGCCATACTTCCCCTGTGCATCGGCGACTTTCCGTTTTCATTTATTGTCGGCGCGCTAAGCGTTAGCGCCGGGATGAGTATCTGGCAAAGTACGGCATGGTCGACGATTGTCATCGCCGGTTCGGCACAAATGCTGGCGTTAAATATGCTAAAAACCGGAGCGAGCCTTGGGGTGATTATATTCACCACGCTGATTATTAATCTTCGCCATGTGCTTTATAGCGCCTCTATTTCCAGTACGGTACGCGAAGCCTCCTTCTTTAAAAAATGCTTTATGGCGTATGCCCTGACCGATGAAGTGTACGCCACGACGGTGAAAGAGATGGAGGAGAATAAAAAAGATAAATATCTTTTCTATTTTTCAGCAATGCTGACGTTTTGGTTCGCCTGGGTGCTGGCCGATTTCCTTGGCGCTCTGGTTGGCGCCTCTTTTCCGCACATTGAAAAATATGGTCTGGACTTCGCGATGGTCGCCGCATTTATCGCCATCGTAGTCCCACAAATCAAAAGCCAGGCCTGCACCGTCGCCGCCGTTGTTGCTGCCGTATCCGGGGTACTTTTGGTCGTACTGCCCTACTCGTTAGGTATCGTCGTCGCGTCCGTACTGGGCGTAATGGCGGGCCTGAGCGTCGATCTCGCCGAAGAGCGTAAACAGGCGCAGGCCGCTGACAAACTCTCTCTCGAAGGAGCGCTGGAAAATGAGTAATAGCTTTTTTATCGCCCTGACGCTGGGCATGGCCGCCGTGACCTTTCTTATTCGCTTCTCGTTCATTGGCCTCGCCGGGAAGATTCAGATGTCGAGCCGGGTCAGCAAAACGCTGCGTTTTGTGCCGGTGACCGTGCTGCCGGCCATCATCACGATTCAGATCCTGAGCGTGAACTCCAGCATGGAGTTCGATTTGAAAAACCCGAAGGTGATCGCCGCGATTATCTGCACGCTCGCCAGCTTCCGCCTGGGCCTGGTCTGGGTCGTCGTCAGCGGCGTCGGTTCACTGGTTTTGCTCAACTATTTCATGTAATCACCTATCAGAAGGAATCAACAGAATGATAATTACCACCGCCGCTGCGCCTGCCGCCATTGGCCCGTATGTTCAGGGAGTAAATCTGGGTACCATGACGATGACCTCAGGGCAGCTCCCGGTCAATCCGCAGGACGGCACCATGTCTGACGACATCGCTCAGCAGACGCGACAGTCGCTGGACAACGTTAAGGCTATCGTTGAAGCGGCGGGTTTGCAGGTGAAAAACATCGTTAAGACGATGGTCTTCGTCAAGGATCTGAATGACTTCGCCACCATCAACGCGGTGTATGAAGCGTTCTTCACCGAACACAACGCGGCCTTTCCGGCCCGTTCCTGCGTCGAAGTCGCCAGACTGCCTAAAGATGCGGGCATTGAGATCGAAGCCATCGCCGTCGCCTGATCCCCGGCCGGAGGCCATCCTCCGGCCACTTCTTATCCCCCCCACTTTTGAGGTTTACCCGCAGCGAACTTTACGGGCAAAATATCGCCACTTCTTTGCGAGGAACGCAGAATGCTAAAGATTCGTCTTGCACGTCCGGAAGATGCGGCTTTACTCAACCAGATGGCCAATGCCAGCTATCGCCACCACTTTGCCCACCTCTGGCACAACGCCGATGAAATGGAGCACTACCTGCAGCAAGAGTATTCCATGGCCGCGCTGGCGCACAGCCTGGCCGATCCGCAGTGCTGCTGGTTGATTGCTGAGGCAGAGGAGCCAATTGGCTTTGCTAAATATGCCTGCCGCCAGGACATCAACCCCGAAGGCCCTACGGGTACGCTATTGCATAAACTCTATCTATTACCTGACGCTACCGGGCATCGCTACGGCGAGCAGATTTTTCGCGCCGTCGAGAAGCGAGCGAAAGAGACCGGTGAAAGCTGGCTATGGCTGGAAGTGCTCGCCGCGAATACCGGTGCCCGCCGTTTTTATGAACGTCAGGGGATGCAGCACGTGAAGGATGTGGCATTTCATTCTGCAACCCAGGAAAGCACACTCCATATTCTGGCTAAACCAATCTGAGAGGCAGCATGCATACCCTTCGTGAAACCGCCATTCGCAACGTCGCCAGCGGCGAAAACGTGGTGATTTACCAGCCCGCCAACCTCTACGACTGCACGCTTGGCGATAACGTCTTCATCGGGCCGTTTGTGGAGATTCAGGGCCATACCCGTATCGGCAACGACAGCAAAATTCAGTCCCACACCTTTATCTGCGAGTACGTGACCATCGGCGAGCGCTGTTTTATCGGCCACGGCGTGATGTTCGCCAACGATATGTTCCGCGAGGGAAAACCCAACGCCGACCGCGAGAGCTGGGGAAGAATTGTGATTGGCAACGATGTGTCTATCGGCAGCGGCGCAACCATTCTGGCGGTCAGCATCTGCGATGGGGTCGTGATTGGCGCGGGCAGCGTGGTGACCAAATCCATTACGGAGAAAGGCGTGTGGGCCGGGAACCCGGCAAAGCTGCTGCGGCGGCTATAACAAAAATGCCGGCCACATGGGCCGGCATTGCGAACGTTTTAGCGATTATGCGCGCCAGGATTTATAGCGGTTAATCAGACCGTTAGTGGAGCTGTCGTGGCTGCTCACTTCGGAACCATCTTTCAGTTCCGGCAGGATGCGGTTAGCCAGCTGTTTGCCCAGCTCAACGCCCCACTGGTCGAAGGTGAAGATGTTCATAATCACGCCCTGGGTGAAGATTTTGTGCTCATACAGGGCAATCAGCGCGCCCAGGCTGAACGGCGTAATTTCACGCAGCAGGATGGAGTTGGTGGGGCGGTTGCCTTCAAACACTTTGAACGGCACCACGTGTTCCAGGGTCGCCGGATCTTTACCCTGATCGCGATATTCCTGCTCAACCACTTCGCGGGATTTACCAAACGCCAGCGCTTCGGTCTGCGCAAAGAAGTTAGACAGCAGCTTCGGATGGTGATCGGACAGCGGGTTATGCGTAATCGCCGGCGCGATAAAGTCGCAAGGCACCATTTTGGTCCCCTGGTGAATCAGCTGGTAGAACGCGTGCTGACCGTTGGTACCCGGCTCGCCCCAGATGATTGGGCCAGTCTGGTAATCCACGGCGTTGCCGTTACGGTCAACGTATTTACCGTTGGATTCCATGTTGCCCTGCTGGAAGTAAGCGGCAAAACGGTGCATATACTGGTCGTACGGCAGAATCGCTTCGGTTTCAGCGCCGAAGAAGTTGTTGTACCAGATACCGATCAGCGCCAGCAGCACCGGCAGGTTTTTCTCAGCCGGGGTGGTGGAGAAGTGTTTATCCATCGCGTGCGCGCCGGAGAGCAGCTCAACAAAGTTGTCGAAGCCCACGGACAGGATGATGGACAGGCCGATGGCTGACCACAGAGAGTAACGGCCGCCAACCCAGTCCCAGAACTCAAACATATTGGCGGTATCAATACCGAACTCGCCAACCGCTTTACCGTTGGTCGAGAGCGCGGCGAAGTGTTTCGCGACGTGCTTCTCATCGCCGGCGGTCGCCAGGAACCAGTCGCGCGCGCTGTGGGCGTTGGTCATGGTTTCCTGAGTAGTAAAGGTTTTCGACGCGACCAGGAACAGGGTGGTTTCCGGGTTCACCGTTTTCAGTACTTCGGCGATGTGGGTACCATCGACGTTAGAAACAAAATGCATATTCAGGTGATTTTTATACGGGCGCAGCGCTTCGGTCACCATGAACGGGCCGAGGTCGGAGCCGCCGATACCGATGTTGACGACGTCGGTAATCGCTTTACCGGTGTAGCCTTTCCAGCTGCCGGAGATAATGGCTTCGGAGAAGGTTTTCATCTTCTCAAGCACGGCGTTCACTTCAGGCATCACGTCTTTGCCATCAACCAGAATCGGAGTATTGCTGCGGTTACGCAGCGCAACGTGCAGCACCGCGCGGTCTTCCGTGCGGTTAATCTTCTCGCCGGAGAACATGGATTTAATGGCGTCTGCCAGGAAGGTCTCTTTGGCCAGGTCCTGCAGTTTTGCCAGCGTCTCTTCGGTGATGCGGTTTTTGGAAAAATCCACCAGCATCAGATCGTCGAACGTGGCGGAGAATTTAGAGAAACGATCGCTATCTTTCGCGAACAGATCCGCGATGGTAACGTCTTTCATTTCATCAAAGTGTTTCTGTAATGCCTGCCAGGCAGAGGTCTGCGTTGGGTTGATGTTTTTCATTAGCAATACTCTTCTGATTTGAGAATTGTGACTGCGGTCGATTGTAGCGCCGGTGACGAAAAATTGTGATGATTTTTGTGTTATGCCGATGATACGCGTCAGGATTAGAGCCAATTTGGCGCAAATCGCCCCTCATAGTATAGACATCATAAGGCTTTTTTCTGTCAGCGACTCGCGCATGAAAAATCCGCATAACCCTGACGTTGACATACTTCGCCTGAAGCCTTTATATAACGGCAGTACCTACATATACGTAGGTAGGTATGGATCGCGCATTTCACGCTACAGCGAAAGGGTATTGCAGGGGGGTATAATGTCCCGCGTCCCCCTGGCAAAGTGAAAGACGTCGGTAATTGCCAGAAGAGGTGCGTTGCCCAGGTAACCGTATTGGAGGAGCCAGTCCGGGGAAAATACGTGAGGGGGAGCAACGCCGAGGTGAATAAGCGTCTGGTTACGCTCATCACCGGCCACAGGGGCTGAATCCCCTGGGTTGTCACCAGAAACGTTCGCAGTCGGGCGTTTCATACTCGCCGTCTGATGCACAGCATCGGCAAGCGGGTCTACAAGGTGGAGCACTTCTGGGTGACATCGTAGTTTGTTTATCGCTCTGCGCCCACCCTGTTTTTCGCTCTTCCCTTGTGCCATGGCTGAATAATTTGGCCTGGCTTATTAAGACATTTTATTGCAATCCGGTTGCGTCCAGCCCCGCCAGGATTGGTTTTCTGGAATCGTTTTAATAAGTCAGGCCCCCTGACACGAGGTTGTTATGACAGACTTAGTTGTAGCCAAGTTCGGCGGCACCAGCGTTGCCGATTTTGATGCCATGAACCGCAGCGTGGACGTCGCGCTGCTGGACGCCAATACCCGCGTGGTGGTGCTTTCCGCCTCAGCGGGGGTGACCAACCTGCTGGTCGCCTTAGCGGAAGGGCTGGAACCCGGCGAACGTTTCGCGAAGCTCGATGCCATGCGTCAAATCCAGTTCAATATTCTGGAGCGTTTGCGCTATCCCAACGTTATTCGCGATGAAATTGAGCGCCTGCTGGAAAACATCACCACCCTGGCGGAAGCCGCCTCCCTGGCCAGTTCAACCGCGTTAACCGACGAACTGGTCAGCCACGGCGAACTGATGTCTACTCTGCTGTTTGTCGAGATCCTGCGCGAGCGCGGTATCGCCGCCCAGTGGTTCGACGTGCGCAAAATTATGCGCACCAACGACCGCTTTGGCCGCGCGGAACCGGATATTGCCGCCTTATCCGAATTAACCCAGCAGCTGCTGGCCCCGCGTCTTGCGGAAGGCGTGGTGATCACCCAGGGCTTTATTGGCAGCGAAGCCAAAGGCCGCACCACCACGCTTGGCCGCGGCGGCAGCGACTATACCGCCGCGCTACTCGGCGAAGCGCTAAACGCCACCCGCGTCGACATCTGGACCGATGTTCCGGGTATCTATACCACCGACCCGCGCGTCGCCCCGGCGGCCAAACGCATTGACGTTATCGCTTTTGAAGAAGCGGCGGAAATGGCGACCTTTGGCGCGAAGGTCCTGCATCCGGCTACCCTGCTCCCCGCCGTGCGCAGCGATATTCCGGTATTCGTCGGCTCCAGCAAAGAGCCGAAAGCCGGCGGCACGCTGGTGTGCAAAAACACCGAAAACCCGCCGCTGTTCCGCGCGCTGGCGCTGCGCCGCAAGCAGACGCTGCTAACCCTGCACAGCCTGAATATGCTGCACTCACGCGGTTTTCTGGCCGAGGTATTCAGTATTCTGGCCCGCCACAGTATCTCCGTCGATCTGATCACCACGTCGGAAGTGAGCGTGGCGCTGACCATGGATACCACCGGTTCGACGTCGGCTGGCGATACCCTGCTCACCCAGGGACTGTTGACCGAACTTTCCTCTCTGTGCCGCGTTGAGGTCGAGCAGGATCTGGCGCTGGTCGCCATCATTGGTAATGAACTGTCGAAGGCGTGCGGCGTCGGTAAAGAGGTGTTTGGCGTACTGGACCCGTTTAATATTCGTATGATTTGCTACGGCGCATCCAGCCATAACCTGTGCTTCCTGGTCCCGGGTGCGGATGCCGAAAAAGTGGTGCAGAAGCTGCATCATAATCTGTTCGAGTAATAGCGAATAAAATGGCCCGCCATTTCTACCGGGCCATTTTTAGTTTCCCATCACCGTGGTCATCAGCAATCTGTCCAACTCCCTGACATCACCGCTCCGGCTCTCAGGCAGCGCTGGCGGGATTGCGCCTCTGAGCAGCTCGGACTGAATAAACGCATGCAGCAGCGGTCGACGCGGGCCGTTTTCCGCCTCTCCTGCGCGCTGTTTACGTTCCAGCAGTTCGTCTATTTCCGCACGTAGACCCGCTTCCAGCTCGCTTCCTGCCAGCAGTTCATTAAAGCGCATCGGCGGCACGCCTTTTCCCGCCTCAACCCAGCGGACGGCCAGCAGCGGGCGCAGTACGTAAAAGTACTTTTTCAGCCGCACCCGTTCGCCTTGCAGATAGCCGCGAAAATTTTTACGGGCCATCGAATAGTAATGCCAGCGGGCGCGAACCGGAGAAAACCAATGCGGTATCACTTTCTTCAGCGCCTGAACCGTTGCGTCATCCTGCTGATACACCACCGGTGAATCCAGCCATTCGATCAGCGTCGGGTTCGCCCCTTTCAGCAGACCCAGCGCCTTGCGCCACTCCCAGCCGCAGACGTCCAGCTCATCGTCGATGGGCAGCTCAATAACATCGCGCGGGGGATCCACCCGCAGGTACCACTCCAGCGGGTGAACGTAGAGAAACCGCACATCATAATCGCTGTCCGGCGAGGCAAAGCCCCAGCCCCGGCTGCCGGATTCGCAGGCGTAGAGCACTCTGACGCCGTAGCGCTGCTCCACGTCTTTTAACTGCCGCTGCACCTTATGGCGCATGGCGGCGCTTACAGCGTGATACGTCATTTTCATTATCCTTTTAGATTCACCAGGCCATGCAGCACCTGGTCCAGGCCGCCAAAGACCGAGATTTTATCGATACGCTCCGCCACTCTTTCCAGCGTTTCCAGCTCTTTTAAGCGCAGCGCGACCGGGTTATTCTCCATCACCTTCGCGGTGTTGAGCAGCGAGCGCGTCGCCGCGGTCTCTTCACGCCGGCGGATCACGTTCGCCTGCGCCGATTTCTCCGCCTCCACCAGCTGCGACAAAATGGCTTTCATGTCGCCGGGCAGCACAATATCCTTCACGCCCAGCGACGCGACGTCGATACCAAATGCCGCCATGCGCTCGGTGACCTGCGCGCTCACGACCTCATCAATGATTTTCTTATCTTCCAGCAGCTCATCCAGCGTTCGCGTTCCGACGGCTTCACGCAGCGCAAACTGCAGCTCGCGATACAGATGGTCCAGCGGCTTCGTCAGCTGTCCAAACGCCTGCAGTACATCGCTGTAGCGCCAGTTCGCCGCCAGATTTAAACGCAGGTTCACTTTATCTTTGGTCAGAATCTCCTGGCCGCCAACCTCCAGCACCTGCAGGCGGGTATCGACCACTTCCGCTTCCACCAGATGATTGACCTTCCAGTACGCGCTCAGGCCAGGCTGCAGCAGCGATTGTGTCTCGCCGTCGATTTTCAGCACCCCGACGTGCCACGCCGGCACCGATACGGTGAGGATCGCTTCGCGACCTTTTACCGCCCCGTGACGTCGCGGCTGCAGCACCGCATTCATAATGTCAGCCGGAACCGCAACCTGCCGGGTATCGATACGTAGCAGCTGAATTTCATCACCGGCGGACCAGTACAGTCGGCGCGTCGAAGGCGGTAAAATTTCCTGCAGCACACCGTTGGCATACAGCGCCCCGGCCTCGACATCCGTCAAATCCGCCGCCAGGCAGTAGCGTTCAATCCATTCCGGCTGAAAGCGTCGTAAATACTCCGCCAGCGCCTCCGGCACTTCGCTGCCGTCCCGGTTAACGATCAGCACTTCGGGGACGTTGAACCACGGCAGGCGATGCTCGCCCGCTTCCAGAACCTGATAGTAGTCACCCTGACGGGATAAAAGGCCAAGCTGACCTTTACGTATCGTGATTTTCTTCGTCATTTTTTGTTCCTTAGCAAAATCAGGCGCGGGTGCAGGGGCGAAGCCGCAGGGGAACTCCCTTTTGCCTGCGGCACGGCGCCTTTACCGGCGGCCTGCTGTGGGGCATGCTGACTGCGCATCACCCCGCGTTATTTCTATGATTAACGACCAGTTTTCATTGGAGATGAAATCGGGAATCGAACCCATTGGTGGTCATCGGCTGACGGAACGCGCCCGAAAAACGGCCTGTACCGTTCCTGGCGTGCCGGCGAGGTTTAACCCCCTGCGTTTTCAGCGTCGTGACGGAAGGGATATTGCCAGTTGCGTGCCAACAATAAAAAATGCGAGAGTTATTTTTCAATCAATTGATTAATAACGCTTTTGTTTTTAATTCAAACGGTAACGCTTGCCGCCGGCAGCAGGTTTTTTTATCTTTAAATATCGAAACTTATCTTTTGGGATAAACATGAAAAAGCGGCGAGTGGTCATTGGCGTCCTCGGAACGGTGCTGGACAAACGCGGCAAGCGGGCGAATCGCTTTAAAAAATGGCGGCCTACCGTTGGGCTATGCCAGCAGGCCGATTTTCCTGTCGACAGGCTGGAGCTTCTCCACCAGCCGCGTGATGAAAATATGGCGCAAAAGCTGATTGACGATGTCGCCCAGCTTTCGCCGCATACCGAAGTGCGCCCGCATACGATTGAGATAAACGATCCGTGGGATTTTGAAGAGGTCTACGCGGCGTTTCTCGACTTCGCCAACCGCTATCGCTTTGATACCGAAAACGAAGAGTATCTGGTGCATATCACCACCGGGACCCACGTGGCGCAGATCTGCTGGTTCCTGCTGACCGAAGCGCGCTATCTCCCCGCCAGCCTGCTGCAGACCAGCCCTGCGCCGAAAGGCGCAGCGGATGACGCCGTCGCCGCCGGTATTTACTCGGTGATCGATCTGGACTTAAGCCGCTACGCCACGCTCACCAGCCGCTTTCAGCGCGAGCAGCAGCAGTCCGTCTCCTTCCTGAAGGCGGGTATCGAGACGCGTAATGCGACGTTCAACGCGCTTATCGATCGTATTGAGCGCGTGGCGATCCGATCGACCGATCCGATCCTGCTGACCGGCCCAACGGGCGCCGGGAAGTCCGTCCTCGCCAAACGTATTTTTCAGCTTCGTCAGTCGCGCCATCGGGTGGCGGGAAAATTCATGGCGGTAAACTGCGCCACGCTGCGCGGTGATAACGCCATGTCCACGCTGTTTGGACATGTCAAAGGCGCGTTTACCGGCGCGGTTACGCCTCGCGCCGGGCTATTACGCGAAGCCGACGGCGGCGTGCTGTTTCTCGATGAAATCGCCGAGCTGGGGCTGGATGAGCAGGCTATGCTGCTGAAGGCCATCGAAGAAAAAACCTTTTTCCCGTTTGGCTCGGATAAAGAGGTGCACAGCGACTTCCAGCTAATCGCCGGCACGCATCGCGATATGCAGCAGTGGGTGGCGGAGGGGCGCTTTCGCGAAGATCTTTATGCGCGCATCAATATGTGGCGCTTTGCCCTCCCCGGCCTGGCGCAGCGGCGGGAAGATATTGCGCCGAACGTGGAGTATGAATTACGGCGACTGGCCAACGAGCGGCAGACGCAGATCCGCTTCGATAAAGACGCCCGCGAACGCTATCTGGCCTTTGCCTGCTCGCCGCAGGCGCAATGGCGCGGCAATTTCCGCGAGCTAGGCTCCTCCGTGGCGCGTATGGCGACCCTGGCCGAGCAGGGGCGCATTACGCTGGCCGTTGCGGAAGAGGAGATAATGCTGCTGAAAGAGAGCTGGCAGCTCACGACATCTTCTCCTGATATTGCAATGGAAATCGATCTGTTCGATCGCCGCCAGCTGGAAACGGTGCTGGAGGTCTGCCAGCGCAGCGCTTCGCTCTCCGAAGCCGGACGCGAGCTGTTCGCCGTCTCCCGGCAGAAAAAGGCCAATCCTAACGATGCTGACCGCCTGCGCAAATATTTAGCGCGCTTCGGACTCAGCTGGGAGCTTATCCGCAGCGGAACATGAACATAATTTGTTTGAATAATATTTCTTAGCACGATAAACAATAGCGATGGCCGGGCTCGATCCCGGCCGGACAATAACAAGCAAACACAACTTACGTGCAAGGAAAACAACATGCTCGCCACGCTTACGCGGCTGTTCCCATTATGGGCGCTGCTGCTCTCGGTTATCGCCTATTACACGCCATCCACTTTTACCCCCGTTGGCCCGTGGGTCCCGACGCTGCTGATGCTGATTATGTTCGGCATGGGCGTGCATCTGAAAGTCGACGATTTTAAGCGCGTGCTTTCCCGCCCCGCGCCGGTCGCCGCAGGCATTTTTCTCCACTACCTGGTGATGCCGCTCGCCGCCTGGCTGCTGGCGCTGATTTTTCACATGCCGCCCGAGCTCTCCGCCGGGATGGTGCTGGTCGGCAGCGTCGCCAGCGGTACGGCATCCAACGTGATGATCTTTCTGGCAAAAGGCGACGTCGCGCTCTCAGTCACCATCTCATCGGTTTCCACGCTGGTTGGCGTGGTCGCCACCCCGCTGCTGACGCGTCTGTACGTGGATGCGCATATTCAGGTGGACGTGATGGGGATGCTGCTCAGCATTCTGCAAATCGTGGTGATCCCGATTGCGCTGGGGCTGGTCGTGCACCATCTGCAACCGAAAGTGGTGAAGGCGGTGGAGCCGTTCCTGCCGGCCTTTTCGATGGTCTGCATTCTGGCGATTATCTGCGCCGTGGTGGCAGGCTCCGCGTCGCATATCGCTTCCGTTGGTTTTGTGGTGATTATCGCCGTTATCCTGCATAACACTATCGGTCTGCTCGGCGGCTACTGGGGCGGGCGGCTGTTTGGCTTTGACGAATCCACCTGCCGCACGCTGGCGATCGAGGTGGGAATGCAGAACTCCGGACTTGCCGCCGCGCTGGGGAAAATCTACTTTGGCCCGCTGGCCGCGCTGCCCGGCGCGCTGTTCTCGGTCTGGCACAACCTGTCCGGCTCGCTGCTGGCCGGCTACTGGTCAGGGAAGCCTATCGCCGACAAACCGCGTAAACGGTAAAAGAGCGCGAATAACCCGTAATTTTCCCGGCTTGCGCTGCGCTTAGCCGGGCTACGGTCCGTGCAGCTTGCGGGTTTTGTAGCCCGGACAGGTGCGCAGCGCCGCCTCCGGGATTTTCTGCGAGGCACAACAATTTACCGTGAGACGTCAGCCCCAATACCGTACACTGAAACCACAGGCTAATTGAGGGCACCACTATGGCACTCCCCCGCATCACGCAAAAAGAGATGACCGAGCGCGAACAGCGCGAACTGAAAACCCTGCTAGACCGCGCACGCATCGCCCATGGCCGTCCGCTGACCAACGCGGAAACCAATAGCGTGAAAAAAGAGTACATCGATAAACTGATGGCCCTGCGCGAGGCCGAGGCTAAGAAAGCCCGCCAGCTGAAGAAAAAGCAGGCTTATAAACCAGACGCAGAGGCCTCGTTTTCCTGGTCGGCAAATACCCCGACGCGCGGCAGACGTTAACGCCCTTTCTTCTTGCGCCCCGGCGCGGTAAAGCGTTTGCCGTTCGACGCCGGGCGGGAAGACTTGTCGCTGGTTTTTTCAATCGCCACGACGGGACGCTTGATGCCGGCCGTTTTCGGCTTCGCTTTTGCCTTCGGTTTCGCTTCTGAAGACGAGTTTTCAATCAGTTTGAAAAGATCGATCAGCTCATCGTCGGTCAGATCGCGCCACTCTCCCAGCGGGATCCCCGTCAGGCTGACGTTCATGATCCGCGTCCGCTCAAGCTTCGTCACTTCATAGCCAAAGTGTTCGCACATCCGGCGGATCTGGCGATTCAGCCCCTGCACCAGGGTAATGCGGAACACAAACGGCGCTTCTTTTTTCACTTTGCACTTCTTCGTCACCGTGCCGAGAATCGGTACGCCCGCCCCCATGCCGCGGATAAACTCATCGGTCACCGGCTTATCAACGGTGACCAGATACTCTTTTTCGTGATCGTTACCGGCGCGCAGGATTTTATTCACCAGATCGCCATGGTTGGTCAGAAAGATCAGCCCCTGGGAGTCTTTATCCAGGCGACCGATGGGGAAAACGCGTTTACTGTGGTTAACGAAATCCACAATATTGTCGCGCTCGCCGTCTTCGGTGGTGCTGACGATGCCAACCGGTTTATTCAGCGCAATCAGGACCAGATCGTCCGCTTCGCGCGGCTCAATCAACCGGCCATTGACCTTTACCACGTCGCCCGCTTTAACCTGGTCGCCGATGGTAGCGCGCTTGCCGTTGATAAAAACGTTGCCTTGTTCGATAAAGCGATCGGCTTCACGACGCGAGCAAATTCCGCTTTCGCTGATGTATTTATTGAGTCGGGTTGATGAGTCGGGCAGCATAAAATCTCCTGTAAAAGCGAAATATACCCTACCTTGCGGGCGATAAAAAAGAATCGCGCTCTCGTCGCCTGCCGCTAAATGTGATCTGCTCCGCCTTTCAACACAAAAGTGTGCCCATGAAAGCCCGGCAACTTTGCCCGGCGAAACAAAGCAGAATCAGGCTCTTATCACGTCCGGCACAAAGGTGCCATAAACCACCGGTAAGCAACGCAAATGTGCAACAGAAACGGTCGGAACATCCTCATGAAATAGAGGAAAATTTCTTTGAAGCGGGTCGCTGATGGGGTTATATCAGATCATGACAGCAACTCTCCCATTTGCACAAATGTGCAGGAGCCGACAGTGACGATGGAAAACAGCGACGATATTCGTCTGATCGTGAAAATCGCCCAGCTCTACTATGAGCAGGATATGACCCAGGCGCAGATTGCCCGCGAGCTGGGGATATACCGCACCACTATCAGCCGTCTGCTGAAGCGCGGCCGCGAGCAGGGCATCGTCACTATCGCCATCAACTACGACTACAACGAAAATCTGTGGCTTGAGCAGCAGCTAAAACAAAAATTCGGTCTCAAAGAGGCGGTGGTGGCGGCCTGCGACTCACTGCTGGAGGAGGATCAGCTCAATCTTATCGGCCTGCATGGCGCGCAATTGGTCGACAGGCTGCTGGAGCCGGGCGATATCGTCGGCTTCTCCTGGGGTCGGGCGGTGCGCGCGCTGGTGGAGAATCTGCCGCAGGCCAGCCAGTCCCGTCAGGTTATCTGCGTGCCGATTATCGGCGGCCCCTCCGGAAAACTGGAAAGTCGTTACCACGTGAATACGCTGACCTACGGCGCAGCGGCGAAGCTGAAAGCGGAATCTCATCTCGCTGATTTCCCGGCACTGCTGGATAACACATTAATTCGCAACGGTATTATGCAGTCCCGGCATTTTAAAACGATTGCCTCCTACTGGGATAACCTGGACGTCGCGCTGGTGGGCATTGGTTCTCCGGCGATCCGCGACGGCGCCAACTGGCATGCATTTTACGGCAGTGAAGAGAGCGACGATCTCAACGCTCGCCAGGTCGCCGGCGATATCTGTTCGCGTTTTTACAACATTGATGGCGCGCTGGTCGAAACCGCCATGAGCGAAAAAACGCTCTCTATCGAGATGGCGAAACTCAAGCAGGCGCGCTACTCGGTGGGTATCGCCATGGGCGAGGAGAAATACGCCGGGATTCTTGGCGCCTTAAACGGTCATTACATTAATTGTCTGGTGACGAATCGAGAAACCGCTGAGTCATTACTGAAGTAAATGTCAAGAATATGATTTCACGCAGCGCTGCTGCGGGGGATCCCTTTATCTAAAGAAACAGGAGTCGATAATGAATACATGGTTAAATTTAAAAGACAAAATAATTATCGTGACCGGCGGCGCATCAGGAATCGGCCTGGCGATTGTCGATGAGTTATTATCCCAGGGCGCAAACGTGCAGATGAGCGATATTCACGGCGGCGACAAACATCAGAATCGCGATAATTATAATTTCTGGCCAACCGATATTTCCAGCGCCAGCGAAGTGAATAAAACCGTCGAGAGTATTATTCAGCGCTTTGGCCGCATTGATGGTTTAGTCAATAACGCCGGCGTCAACTTCCCGCGTTTATTAGTGGATGAGAAAGCGCCGTCCGGTCGCTATGAATTAAATGAAGCGGCATTCGAAAAAATGGTCAATATCAACCAGAAAGGCGTGTTCCTGATGTCGCAGGCGGTGGCGCGCCAGATGGTTAAACAGCGCAGCGGCGTGATTGTTAACGTCTCGTCGGAAAGCGGTCTCGAAGGCTCTGAAGGCCAGAGCTGCTACGCCGCGACCAAAGCCGCGCTGAACAGCTTTACCCGCTCCTGGTCGAAAGAGCTGGGCAAGCACGGTATTCGCGTCGTAGGCGTCGCGCCGGGCATTCTGGAAAAAACCGGGCTGCGTACGCCGGAATATGAAGAAGCGCTGGCCTGGACCCGCAATATCACCGTCGAACAGCTGCGCGAAGGCTATAGCAAAAATGCGATTCCTGTTGGTCGCTCCGGCCGTCTCAGCGAAGTTGCTGATTTTGTTTGCTATCTGCTCTCAGAGCGCGCCAGCTACATTACCGGAGTAACCACTAACATTGCGGGCGGCAAAACGCGCGGCTAAGGGGGAAACATGGTTAACGTCATCTTCTGCGCTCACGGTCAGCTGGCCTGCGCCATGCTCGACTCGGTGCGCATGGTTTACGGCGATGTCCACGTCAGCGCCGTGGCGTTTGTACCGGGGGAAAACGCGGGCGATATCGCCGATAAGCTTGAAAAGTTGGTAAGTACTCACAAAGAGGAGGAGTGGCTCATCGCCGTCGATCTACAGTGCGGCAGCCCGTGGAACGCCGCCGCCGGCCTGGCGATGCGCAACCCGCAGCTTCGGGTCATCAGCGGCCTGTCGCTACCGCTGGCTCTGGAGCTGGTCGATAACCAGCAAACGATGAATGCAGAAGCACTGTGCCAACATCTTGAGACCATCGCCAGCCAGTGCTGCGTCACCTGGCGGCAGCCGGAAACCGTTGAGGAGGATTTCTGATGAACATTACGCTCGCACGCATTGATGACCGCCTGATTCACGGCCAAGTCACCACCGTTTGGTCAAAAGTGGCCAACGCCCAGCGCATCATTATCTGTAATGACGACGTGTATAACGACGACGTTCGCCGCACGCTGCTTCGCCAGGCCGCGCCGCCGGGCATGAAGGTCAATGTGGTGAATATTGAGAAAGCCGTCGCCGTTTATCACAACCCGCAATATCAGGACGAAACGGTTTTTTATTTATTCACTAATCCGCAGGACGTATTAACCATGGTGCAGCAGGGCGTCAAAATAGCCACGCTGAATATTGGCGGCATGGCCTGGCGACCGGGTAAAAAACAGTTAACCAAAGCGGTGTCATTAGACGCAACGGATATTAATGCCTTTCAGCAGTTAGATACTCTGGGCGTTAAGCTTGATTTACGCGTCGTGGCTTCAGATCCGTCGGTTAATATTCTCGATAAAATAGCAGAGCAGTCCGTTACAGAATAATAAAACGCGCCTTTTATTACACACTGTCATTCTGGATGTATCGCGGCGGCAAATGAGCGAGTCACCAGCAGCATAGCTAACTATGCGACTGGGGCGAGAGAATGCAGTCAACAAAGAGGCAGCCTGAAGAACATCGTGTAAATGCCGTAAAAGGCAGGGATTTCTATACCCTCAAGGTGACAAATTATGGAAATAAGTACCCTACAAATAATCGCCATATTTATTTTTTCCTGTATTGCCGGGATGGGCAGCGTGCTGGATGAATTCCAGACGCACCGCCCATTAATCGCCTGTACCGTGATTGGCTTAATTCTCGGCGATCTAAAAACCGGGATTATGCTCGGCGGGACGCTGGAGCTGATCGCGCTCGGCTGGATGAACGTCGGCGCGGCGCAGTCTCCGGATTCGGCGTTAGCCAGCATTATCTCCGCCATCCTGGTGATCGTGGGCCAGCAAAGTATCGCTACCGGAATAGCGATTGCGCTGCCGGTCGCTGCCGCAGGTCAGGTGCTCACCGTGTTCGCCCGCACCATTACCGTGGTGTTCCAGCACGCGGCGGATAAGGCCGCGGAAGAGGCGCGCTTCAGAACAATCGATCTGCTGCACGTGTCGGCGCTGGGCGTTCAGGCGCTGCGCGTCGCCATTCCCGCACTCATCGTTTCTCTGTTTGTCAGCGCGGATATGGTCAGCAATATGCTCAACGCCATTCCGGACTTCGTCACCCGCGGTCTGCAAATCGCCGGCGGTTTTATCGTGGTGGTCGGCTACGCCATGGTGCTGCGCATGATGGGCGTGAAGTATCTGATGCCCTTCTTCTTCCTCGGCTTCCTCGCGGGCGGCTACCTCGACTTTAGCCTGCTGGCCTTCGGCGGCGTCGGGGTCATCATCGCGCTGATTTATATCCAGCTTAATCCGCAGTGGCGTAAACCCGAACCGCAGGCCGCCGCCACCTCTTCCACTGCCCTTGACCAGCTTGACGACTGATGGAGCCCAACATGGAACAGAGAAAAATTACCCAAGGCGACCTGGTGAGCATGTTTCTGCGCTCCAACCTGCAGCAGGCGTCATTCAACTTCGAACGTATTCACGGGCTTGGCTTCTGCTACGACATGATCCCGGCCATCAAGCGCCTCTACCCGCTGAAGGAGGATCAGGTCGCCGCGCTGAAGCGCCATCTGGTGTTCTTCAACACCACTCCGGCAGTCTGCGGGCCGGTGATTGGCGTCACCGCCGCGATGGAGGAAGCCCGGGCCAACGGCGCCGCTATCGACGATGGCGCCATCAACGGGATCAAAGTTGGCCTGATGGGGCCGCTGGCAGGCGTGGGCGACCCGCTGGTATGGGGCACGCTGCGGCCGATTACCGCCGCCCTCGGCGCCTCGCTGGCGCTCTCCGGCAATATTCTTGGACCGCTGCTGTTCTTCTTTATTTTCAACGCGGTACGTCTGGCGATGAAGTGGTACGGGCTGCAGCTCGGCTTCCGTAAAGGGGTCAATATCGTCAGCGATATGGGCGGCAACCTGCTGCAAAAACTGACCGAAGGCGCCTCCATTCTTGGCCTGTTTGTGATGGGCGTGCTGGTGACCAAGTGGACCACCATCAACGTCCCGCTGGTGGTCTCGCAAACCCCGGGCGCCGACGGCTCGACCGTCACCATGACCGTACAGGACATCCTCGATCAGCTCTGCCCCGGCCTGCTGGCTCTGGGCCTGACGCTGCTGATGGTGCGCCTGCTCAATAAGAAAGTGAACCCGGTATGGCTGATTTTCGCCCTCTTCGGTTTGGGGATTATCGGTAACGCGCTGGGCTTCCTGTCCTGATTTTTCCGCCCCGGCGATGCCGGGGCTACTTCAACAAGTTAGACCCAAAAGATTTCGCAGCCGTCATGCGAAAGATGAAGGGGATGAGGTGGTAAACATGCAAACAACAACAGCCCTGCGCCTGTACGGCAAACGCGACCTGCGCCTGGAAACCTTCGAACTCCCGGCGATGCAGGATGATGAAATCCTCGCCCGGGTGGTCACCGACAGCCTGTGCCTCTCCTCGTGGAAAGAGGCGAACCAGGGCGAGGACCACAAAAAGGTGCCTGACGATGTGGCGACGAACCCAATCATTATCGGCCATGAGTTCTGCGGGGAGATTATCGCCGTCGGCAAAAAGTGGCAGCACAAGTTTCACGCCGGCCAGCGCTATGTGATTCAGGCCAACCTGCAGCTGCCGGATCGCCCGGACTGCCCCGGTTATTCTTTTCCATGGATCGGCGGCGAAGCCACCCACGTGGTGATCCCCAACGAGGTGATGGAACAGGATTGTTTACTTTCCTGGGAAGGCGATACCTGGTTTGAAGGCTCGCTGGTGGAGCCGCTTTCCTGCGTAATTGGCGCCTTCAACGCCAACTATCATCTGCAGGAAGGCAGCTATAACCATGTGATGGGCATTCGCCCGCAGGGCCGCACCCTGATCCTCGGCGGCACCGGCCCGATGGGGCTACTGGCTATCGACTACGCGCTGCATGGCCCGATCAACCCGGCGCTGCTGGTGGTCACCGATACCAATAAGCCAAAGCTCAGCTATGCGCGCCAGCACTATCCCTCCGAGCCGCAAACGTTGATTCACTATCTGGATGGGCGCGACGCCAGCCGCGAAACGCTGATGGCGCTCTCCGGCGGCCACGGCTTTGACGATATCTTCGTCTTCGTCCCTAACGAACAGCTCATCACCCTGGCATCCTCGCTGCTGGCCCCGGACGGCTGCCTGAACTTTTTCGCCGGCCCACAGGATAAGCAGTTCAGCGCACCGATCAATTTTTACGATGTGCATTACGCCTTCACCCACTACGTGGGCACCTCCGGCGGCAATACCGATGATATGCGCGCCGCCGTAGCGCTGATGCAGGAGAAAAAGGTGCAGACCGCGAAGGTGGTGACTCATATTCTGGGGCTGAACGCGGCGGGCGAGACCACCCTGGATTTACCGGCGTTAGGCGGCGGTAAGAAGCTGGTTTATACCGGAAAAAACATTCCGCTTACGCCGCTGGGAAACATTAGCGACCCGCAGCTGGCGGCGATTATGGAACGTCACCACGGTATCTGGTCAAAAGAGGCGGAAGAGTATCTGCTGGCGCACGCGGAGGATATTGCTCATGATTGATCGCGATACGCGGCTGTGCATGTCGCTGGCCGGTCGCCCGGGTAACTTCGGCACCCGCTTTCATAACTACCTGTATGAAAAGCTGGGGCTGAACTATATCTATAAAGCGTTTACGACCCAGGATATAGCCGCGGCGGTAAACGGCGTGCGCGCATTAGGCATTCGCGGCTGCGCGGTCTCAATGCCGTTTAAAGAGAGCTGCATAGCGTATCTTGACGCGCTTGACCCTTCGGCAAAGGCGATTGATTCGGTCAACACCATCGTCAACGACGACGGCAGGCTGACCGGGCTGAATACCGACTATATCGCGGTGAAAAGCCTGATTGACAGCTATCAGCTCGATTCCTCAGCCAAAGTGATGATCCAGGGCAGCGGCGGAATGGGCAAAGCGGTCATCGCCGCCTTCCGCGATGCCGGTTTCCGCGATGTGATTATCGCCGCCCGCCATCGCGAGCGCGGCCTGGCGCTGGCAAAGCAGTACGGTTTTCAGTGGCAGCCCAGGCCGGAGGGAATCGCGGCGGATATTCTGGTTAACGTCACGCCGCTCGGCATGGCGGGCGGCGCGGAAAGCGAAACCCTGGCCTTTAGCCCGACGATGGTGGAACGGGCCGACGTGATATTTGACGTGGTCGCTCTGCCGCCGGAAACCCCGCTCATCAAGCTGGCGCAGAGGCTGGACAAGCGCGTTATCAGCGGCGCGGAGGTGATTGCCCTGCAGGCGGTGGAGCAGTTTGCGCTCTACACCGGCGTGCGTCCGGACGCGGCGCTGGTCGCTGAAGCCGCGGCCTTTGCCAGAGGATAAGGGCAAAACGGAGAGCGCCAGGGAGGGCGCTCTAATAACCGTTGATCAGAAAGGCGATTGCATCGCGCAGCGCAGCCCTGTCCGCCGTCAAATCAGCAACCCGCTTGCCCAGTTCTTTCTGCGGTAAACCCGCCATCATATGCGTCATCACAATATAAGTTTGACCGGCAATCGTAATCACGGGACAAATTTTGGTCGGAGGCTGGGTATCAGGTAGTTGGTTTTGTTCTATCACAGGGGCAACCAGGATATGCTTCAGGACATTCGCGACCGGATGCTGCAGGTTGATTAAATAAGGGAAAACCTTTTTACCGCTTCCCGTATTCTCATAAGCGCAATATTGTTCCATCAGAACGGCCTTTGAAAATCACTAAACGAACCGTTTTCTTCTACCCATTGGTTAATCGTATCGATCGATTTCTTATTGTCTCGTAACCACTCTTCACGTTTGTGCTCACGAAATTTCTCAAGTAAAGCTTCCGTTAAAACCGCCGAAATGTTGATTTTAAGCTTACGCGCCTCTTCCAGGATTTCAGGCGAAAGCGAGACATTGACTGATTTTTTAACGTTCGACGTAGTGCGCATGATAGCCCCCATGGTAATGCGCATGACATGCCTCAGATTAGCGTAATAAACGAGCATTTTCTATTCCTTTGCCTGTGAATCATCAACGTAAAACTAAGCGGTTCCCGCTAACCTGTCACGCCCGGTAGAGTCAGTCTGCGAGGCGCTTTCCAGATTAATTCAGAGAGTCGCTGCGCCAATAATCACCGTTCCGCTTTGCTCAGCGCGTCCCAGCGTGAGCCACGTCAGCAAGCGGTGAGATATCCTGTGATAATATCTCTGCCCGAATAATCATCTGGTCAAATGGAGAAATAATGGAACTGCTGCTATTGAGTAACTCAACGCTGCCGGGCAAAGCCTGGCTGGAACATGCGCTGCCGACCATTGCCGGGCAGCTAAATGGCCGCCGTTCTGCGGTATTCATCCCTTTTGCCGGGGTGACGCAAACCTGGGATGATTACACCGCGAAAACCGCCGCCGTCTTCAGCCCAATGGGCGTTACGGTTACCGGTATTCACAGCGTCGCGGACCCGGTGTCGGCGATTGAGAATGCGGAGATAGTTATCGTCGGCGGCGGCAATACCTTTCAGTTGCTGAAAGAGTGCCGCGAACGCGGCCTGCTGGCGCCGATGGTGGATGTGGTGAAGCGCGGGGCGCTGTATATCGGCTGGAGCGCGGGCGCTAACCTGGCCTGCCCGACGATTCGCACCACTAACGATATGCCGATTGTCGACCCTAACGGTTTTGCTGCGCTGGGGCTGTTCCCGCTGCAAATTAACCCGCATTTCACCAACGCGCTGCCGGAAGGCCATAAAGGCGAGACCCGCGAACAGCGGATCCGCGAGCTGCTGGTGGTTGCGCCGGAGCTGACGATTATCGGCCTGCCGGAAGGCAACTGGATACAGGTGACGCAGGGCCACGCTACCCTTGGCGGCCCGAATCCAACGCTGGTATTCAGAGCCGGAGAAGACGCGGTGACCCTCAACGCCGGTCATCGTTTCTAAACCCCGTGCGCACGTTTCCCGGAGGCGGCGCTGCGCGCCTGTCCGGGCTACCATCCCGCAGACGGTGGAGAACTCGTAGCCCGGGCAAGGCGCTTGCGCCGCCCCCGGGAGCAAAGCGCAGAGTGGCATAATTCCCCGGAGGCGATGCTGCGCATCTGTCCGGGCTACCATCCCGCAGACGGTGGAGAACTCGTAGCCCGGGCAAGGCGCTTGCGCCGCCCCCGGGAGCAAAGCGCAGAGCGGCATAATTCCCCGGAGGCGATGCTGCGCTTAGCCGGACTACCATCCCGCAGACAGCGGTATACCTGTAGCCCGGCTAAGCGCAGCGCGAGCCGGGGATGTCTGGCGGCACATCAGCGCTTAATACTCATCGCGCTCATCGTCCTCATCCGGCTGCTCCATCACGCTATAGGCCACCGAGCAGAACAGTGAATTCAGACGCTTCATATCGCCCAGCAGCGCCAGGTGCAGCGTACTGGTCTCAATACTCTGCACGTTTTGCTGATGCAGGCGGTCAACGTGGGCATGCGAGTAACGACGGTTCATGATACGAAAACGATGCTTGCTGCGGCGCAGGCGGCGGGCGCTCGGCACGTCGCCGGAGAAGAAGACCGACATCGCCAGCTGCAGATTGCTGAGCAGCTGCTCGTAGAGGGCATCCAGCTCTTTTAATCCCTCCATGGAGAACGCGCGCCGCGCGGCCAGCGATTTATCGGCGATCTCGCTGCCCATTCTTTCGACGATATCCGAAGCCTGCTCGAGGTTAAGCGCCATTTCGATAATTTCCGCCCAGCGGCGGGACTCCTCATCCGCCAGCTCCTCTTTCGGCATCCGCGCCAGATAGAGCTTAATGGCGGTGTAAAGTACGTTGATATCGTCCGCCATCCGCCGCAGCTCTTTCTCCTCACGCGGCTCGCCGTGCATCACTTTATGCAGGCTTTCCAGCATCTGCTCCATGGCATCGCCAATACGCAGGGTTTCGCGGGCAGCATTGGCCAGCGCCAGGGCGGGCGTATCCAGCGCCGAAGTATCAAGATGCTTCGGCTTCAGCCGCGCGTCCAGCTCGGGCTCATCGCGAATCAGACGCTTACAGAGGTTAGCCATGGGGCCGGCAAACGGCACCATGGCGATACAGCGGATCAGGTTGTAGAAGACGTGGAAATAGATAACCAGTTCGGATTTTTGCAGCGGAAGCTCATCCATGACGTTTGCCAACAGATGCACAAACGGCAGGATAATCAGGCTACCCACCAGCTTAAACAGCAGGCTGCCGAGCGCCACGCGGCGGGCGGCGGCATTAGCGCCGCTGTTGTTTAGCATGGCCAGCAGCCCGGATCCGAGGTTGGCGCCGATCACCAGGCACAGCGCCACCGGAAACGAAATCACGCCGGTGGCGGTTAACGTTGCGGTCAGCAGCACCGCTGCCAGGCTTGAATAGCTGATGATGGCAAACACCGCGCCGATCAGCGCATCCAGCATAATATCGCCGGTCAACGAGGCAAAAATCACCTGCACGCCATTAGCCTGGGTAATGGGATGCACCGCCTGAACGATCAGCTCCAGCGCCAGCAGAATCAAGCCCAGACCAATCCCCACGCGCCCGAGCTGGCCCGCGCGCGTTTGCTTGCGCCCAAGGAAGAAAATCACGCCGATAAAAATCAGCAGCGGCGAAAGCCAGGACAGATCGAAGGTCAGCACCCTCGCCATCAGCGCGGTACCGACGTCAGCGCCCAGCACCATCACCAGCGCAGGGGCCAGCGCCACCAGATCCTGGGCGACAAAAGAGGTGACCAGCATGGTGGTGGCGTTACTGCTCTGCACCAGCGCGGTAACGCCGATCCCCGCGCAGAAGGCGAGCGGTTTTTTCTCCACGCTGCTGCTGAGTACGCTTCGCAGACGAGCGCCGTAGACGCGCATTACGCCGGTACGGACGATATGGGTGCCCCACACCAGTAGGGCGACGGCGGACAACAGGTGTAGCAGAGTTAACACGGAATCAGCTTCTCCTTATATTTATTCGTTCCCGAAACTCATAAACCGTTACAGGACGGATAGCGCTTCGCTTATCCGACGGCAACGATCGCAAGCTTCCTTCAGTATAAGGGTTTACGCACAATAAAGAGACAGGGCGCTCGTTGAGCGCCCTGTTAGTTGTAAGGAAAGATAACGGTTTGGTGGATCAGTCGGCATCGTAACCGAGGTTCGGCGCCAGCCAGCGCTCCACTTCCGCTATGCTCATCCCCTTACGCAACGCATAGTCTTCCACCTGGTCGCGCTGAATTTGCGCTACCGCGAAGTATTTGCTGTCCGGATGGCTGAAGTACCAGCCGGAAACCGACGCGCCGGGCCACATGGCAAAAGATTCCGTCAGCTTCATGCCGGTGCGTTTTTCCACCTCCAGCAGTTCCCAGATCGTCGCCTTTTCGGTGTGCTCCGGGCAGGCCGGATAGCCCGGCGCCGGGCGAATTCCCTGGTAGTTCTCGCGGATCAGCTCCTCGTTGCTGAGGTTTTCGTTCGCCGCATAGCCCCAGTAAACCTTACGCACCCGCTCATGCAGATACTCGGCAAAGGCTTCCGCCAGGCGGTCAGCAATCGCCTTCACCATAATCTTGTTGTAGTCATCGTGCTGCGCTTCGTAGGCGTCGGCCAGCGCGTCTTCCTCAAGGCCGCCGGTCACCGCAAAGGCGCCGATATAGTCCGCCTTCCCTGACAGCTTCGGCGCGACAAAATCCGCCAGGCAGTAGTTGGCAAAGCCGACTTTCTCGGTCTGCTGGCGCAGATGATGCCCCACCGTCAGCACGTGAGTCCGGGTTTCATCGCGATAGATTTCAACATCGTCGCCGACGCGGTTAGCCGGGAACAGCCCCACCACGCCGCGCGGATTCAGGGCCTTCCCGGCGCTGAGCTTATCCAGCAGTTCGTTGGCGTCTTTAAACAGGCGCTGCGCCTCTTCGCCGACCACTTCATCTTCCAGAATGCGCGGATACTTACCGGCCAGCGACCAGGTCATAAAGAACGGCGTCCAGTCGATATAGTTACGCAGGGTTTCGATACTGGCCTCAACCTCATGCACGCCCAGACGATGGGCCACCGGCGGGGTGTAGCTTGCCCAGTCAAAGGCCAGGTCGTTATCGCGCGCGGCCTCCAGCGTGACCGGCGGGGTGCGCGGCTTTTTACGCCCGTGCTGAATACGTACCGTTTCGTACTCTTTGCGGGTACGGGCGACAAAATCATCGCGCTGGCTATCGGACAGCAGCGCAGCGACCACGCCAACGGTGCGCGAGGCGTTCTGCACATAGACCGTCGGCCCGCTGTAGTTCTGCTCGATTTTCACCGCCGTGTGCGCTTTCGAGGTGGTTGCGCCGCCAATCAGCAGCGGAATAGTAAAGCCCTGACGCTCCATCTCCTTCGCCACGTTGACCATCTCATCCAGCGACGGCGTAATCAGCCCGGAGAGGCCAATCAGGTCGGCGTTAACCTCGCGGGCGGTTTTCAGGATTTTATCCGCAGGCACCATCACGCCAAGGTCGACGATTTCGTAGTTGTTACACTGCAGCACCACGCCGACAATATTCTTGCCGATGTCGTGAACGTCACCCTTCACGGTGGCGATGACCATCTTGCCGTTGCTGGAACCTTTCTCTTTGCTGGCCTCAATATAAGGTTCGAGGTAGGCCACCGCCTGCTTCATGACGCGGGCGGATTTCACCACCTGCGGCAGGAACATTTTCCCTTCACCGAACAGGTCGCCGACCACGTTCATGCCGTCCATCAGCGGCCCTTCGATAACCTCAATCGGACGCGCGGCCTGCTGGCGGGCTTCTTCGGTATCGAGCTCGATAAATTCGGTAATGCCTTTAACCAGCGAGTATTCGAGGCGTTTTTTGACGTCCCAGCTGCGCCATTCCGCCTGCTGAGCGTTAGCGGTATCGTCGGTTTTGCTGCCGCGATACTTTTCCGCCAGATCGAGCAGACGTTCAGTGCCGTCATCGCGGCGGTTCAGAATCACATCTTCAACCGCATCGCGCAGCTCGGCGGGAAGGTCGTCGTAAATCGCCAGCTGGCCGGCGTTAACGATGCCCATGTCCATGCCGTTGCGGATGGCGTAGTAGAGGAATACCGCGTGAATCGCCTCGCGCACCGGGTCGTTGCCGCGGAAGGAGAACGACACGTTAGAGACGCCGCCGGAGATCAGCGCGTGCGGCAGTTCGCGTTTGATATCTTCGCAGGCGCCGATAAAGTCCTGGGCATAGTTGTTGTGCTCTTCAATCCCGGTCGCCACGGCGAAAATATTCGGGTCAAAGATGATATCTTCCGGCGGGAAGCCCACCTCTTCGGTGAGAATTTTGTACGCCCGGCGGCAAATTTCAATTTTCCGCTCGCGGGTATCGGCCTGGCCCACTTCATCAAAGGCCATCACCACGACGGCGGCCCCGTAGCGGCGCACCTTTTTCGCATGCTGGATAAACGGCTCAACGCCCTCTTTCATCGAGATGGAGTTAACGATGCCTTTACCCTGAATACACTTCAGGCCCTTTTCGATGACCTCCCATTTGGAGGAGTCGATCATAATCGGCACGCGGGCGATATCCGGCTCACCGGCGATCAGGTTGAGGAAACGCGTCATTGCCGCTTCGGCGTCGAGCATCCCCTCATCCATATTGATATCGATAATCTGCGCGCCGCTTTCCACCTGCTGGCGCGCCACATCCAGCGCTTCGTTATATTTTTCTTCTTTAATCAGGCGCTTGAATTTCGCCGAGCCGGTAACGTTGGTGCGTTCGCCGACGTTCACAAACAGGCTGTCATCGCCGATATTCAGCGGCTCAAGGCCGGAAAGACGACAGGCGACGGGGATTTCCGGCAGCTGGCGCGGCGGCAGGCCGGCCACCGCGCGGCTCATGGCGGCGATATGTTCCGGCGTGGTACCGCAGCAGCCGCCGACAATATTCAGGAATCCGGCTTCAGCCCATTCGCGAATTTGCGCCGCCATCGTGTCGGCGTCGAGGTCGTATTCGCCAAAGGCGTTCGGCAGACCGGCGTTCGGGTGGGCGGTAACGTAGCATTCGGCGATACGCGACAGCTCCTGCACGTACTGGCGCAGCTCATCCGGCCCCAGGGCGCAGTTGAGGCCAAACGTCAGCGCATCGGCGTGGCGCAGCGAGTTATAAAAGGCTTCGGTGGTCTGGCCGGACAGCGTGCGCCCGGAGGCGTCGGTGATGGTGCCGGAGATCATAATCGGCAGATCGACCCCCAGCGCTTCAAACTCCTCTTTAACCGCAAAGATCGCCGCTTTGGCGTTGAGGGTATCGAACACCGTCTCAATCAGAATCAGATCCGCCCCGCCTTCCACCAGCGCTTTGGTGGATTCACGATAGGCTTCCACCAGCCCGTCAAAGGTGATATTGCGGAAGGCCGGGTCGTTGACGTCGGGAGAAATGGACGCCGTGCGGTTAGTCGGGCCGAGGACCCCTGCGACGTAGCGCGGTTTTTCCGGCGTGCGTGCGGTCCAGGCATCGGCGCTGGCGCGGGCCAGTTTCGCCGCCACAAAGTTGATTTCCGCCGACAGGGATTCCATCTGGTAATCCGCCATCGCGATGGTCGTCGAGTTAAAGGTGTTGGTTTCAATGATATCCGCCCCGGCCGCAAAATAGGCATCGTGGATAGCGGTTATCACATCCGGCTTGCTGAGAACCAGCAGGTCGTTGTTGCCCTTCAGGTCGCACGGCCAGTCGGCAAAGCGCTCGCCGCGAAAGTCCTGCTCACTCAGACGATAGCTCTGGATCATGGTGCCCATGCCCCCATCCAGAACCAAAATACGTGCTTTTAACTGCTGATGCAGTTGCTCAACTTTGCTGCTCACACTCGCTCCCGACAACGCTCAACCAGACCGAAAAAACTCAACAGACCATACTGGCACAAACCGAAGGGGTGGAAAAGAGAACAGCGGGCAAGATGAGACATGTTCAGCTTCACTCATCCGATCAGTCGGGTAGTGATTGCATTATCGCCAAATAAAACGAAAATCATTTCCACGATACAGAAAAAAGGAGTTCGCGATGGCGACCCCCGCTCCCGCAAAACGCGGCAGAAAACCTGCCTCCCCCGCCGCCGCTCCGGCCGGCGGGCAAGTTCAGTCCCTGACCCGCGGACTGAAGCTGCTCGAATGGATTGCTGAATCCCACGGCAGCGTGGCGCTGACCGAACTGGCCCAGCAGGCCGGCCTGCCTAACTCCACGACTCACCGCCTGCTGACGACCATGCAGCAGCTGGGTTTTGTTCGTCAGGTCGGTGAGCTGGGCCACTGGTCGGTGGGCGCCCATGCTTTCGTCGTCGGCAGCAGCTTCCTGCAAAGCCGTAATCTGTTGGCGATCGTCCATCCGATTTTGCGTCAGCTGATGGAAGATTCCGGTGAAACGGTTAACCTCGCGGTGCTTGACCAGAGCGATCATCAGGCGATTATTATCGATCAGGTGCAGTGTACGCAGCTGATGCGTATGTCGGCACCGATTGGCGGTAAGCTGCCGATGCACGCTTCCGGCGCCGGAAAGGCGTTTCTGTCGCAGCTAAGCGAAGAGCAGGTTACCGGCCTGCTGCACCGTCAAGGTCTGCACGCTTATACCCATGCCACCCTGGTATCGCCGGTACATCTGAAAGAGGACCTGGCCCAGACGCGTAAGCGCGGCTACTCGTTTGATGACGAAGAACACGCGCTGGGCCTGCGCTGCGTAGCGTCGTGCATTTATGATGAACATCGTGAGCCGTTCGCCGCCATCTCCATTTCCGGGCCCATTTCCCGTATTACCGATGACCGCGTGACCGAGTTCGGCGCGATGGTGATTAAAGCGGCGAAAGAAGTGACGCTGGCCTACGGCGGAGTGCGCTAAATGAGCGATCTGAAATCCTACTGGCAGGATAAATACCCTTCTGCTTTCTGCTGGTCTTTCGGCGATTCACCGGCGCTGGCCGACGAGCTGGCTGCCCTGGTTATCGCCGGGAAGAAGCGCGGCACCTGCGGCTCGCTTACCAGCTATCAGCAGGAGCAGCCGCCCGTGACGCCGGGGGCGTATCACATTGTGCTGGACGGCAAAGGGAAAGCCGTCTGCGTGATACGCACCCTGACCCTCAGGCTCATTCGTTTTAACGAAATGAGCCCTGAGCTCGCCGCGCTGGAGGGCGAAGGTGATTTGAGCCTCGCTTACTGGCAATCGGCGCATCAGGCATTCTTTGAACGCGAAGGCACCTGGGCGCCGGATATGGAGCTGGTGTACGAAGAATTTGCCGTTATCGAAGCAGCCTGAAGCAGGCCATCGGCTATCCCGCCTGCTTCAGGTCGCCGTAGCGCACGCTAAAACGCTGACGGCGGCGATAGGCGTAGACGTCTTCCACGTGGCCGTTGCGGATACGCGTTTGCAGCTCCCGCCAGTAGTCGGCGCGCAGCAGGTCGGCGTGCATCTCTTCAAATAGCGGTCCGATGCGCGGGTCAGCGCACAGCCAGTGGCGAAACTCTTCCGGAAAAACATCGCCAGGCGAGACGCTATACCAGGGCTCGCTGGCGAGTTCATCCTCCGGGTAGCGCGCCGGCGGGATCTCGCGGAAATTCACCTCCGTCATATAGCAAATTTCATCGTAATCGTAGAACACCACCCGGCCGTGACGCGTGACGCCAAAGTTTTTAAATAGCATATCGCCGGGGAAAATGTTGGCGGCGGCCAGCTGACGAATGGCGTTGCCGTACTCCTCTACCGCATCGCGCAGCGCCGGACCGTCCACCTGCTCCAGCCAGATATTCAGCGGCACCATCCGCCGCTCGATATAAAGATGGCTGATCGCAATCCGATCGCCGAGATCGGTAATTTTCGCTCCGGCTTCGGTTTGTAACAGGGCCATAAGTTCGGGCGCAATTTGCCGTTTCTCCAGGACGAAGTTCTCAAACTCCTGGGTATCGGCCATCCTTCCCACGCGGTCGTGCTCTTTGACCAGCTGATAGCAGGCGCGCACGTGGGCGGCGGTCATCTCTTTCTGTGGCGCAAAGCGGTCCTTAATGACTTTAAATACCCGATCAAATCCCGGCAAAGTAAACACCAGCATCACCATGCCGCGAATCCCCGGCGCTTCAATAAATTGCTCATCGCTGCGGGAAATATAGTGCAGGTATTCCCGATAGCTCTCGGTTTTCGCATGCTTCTGGCAGCCAATCGCCATGTACAGTTCAGCGGTGGTTTTCCCCGGGAGAATCTCGCGCAGCCACTCGACCAGCGCGCCGGGTAGCGGCGCGTAAACCATAAAATAGGAGCGGGCGAAGCCAAAAACGATGCTGGCTTCGGCATGCATCGTCAGACAGGCATCGACAAACAATTCGCCTTCATCGGTGCGATGGATTGGCAGAAGAAAAGGCAGCGTCGCCATCGGCGTAACCAGTTTGCCTACCAGCCAGGCCGCCTTATTGCGGTAAAACAGTTCATTCGCCACCTGCAGGTACGAGCGGGAAAGCAGCTCGCTGCCGAGCGCCTCCTGCAGGCAAGCGGTGATATAACCGATATCGCGCGCGCTGTTTTGCCACGGCAGACGGAGAGGAAGATCGGATAACACTTTGCGTAATAGCGTGTCCCAGCCGCGCTCGGGGAAGAAATCTTTGGCCAGCGGGCGCGGGATGGCGCGTAAGCGCCGCTCTGGCTGAGAGCTGAAAATAAAAAGCCGCTCGGAAGTCAGCGAGCGGTGGTCAAACAACCGGCAATAAACGGAATTGAAAAAGCTCTCCGCAATTTCGAAACGAGGGTAATCCGGCAGCAGGTGGGTATAGTGTTCTTTTACCCGCAGCAAAAAATCGGTATCGGTATTTTTACCATCGGTAATGCAGCGCAGCTGCTCGACGACCAGGCCGACATGGTGATCGTAGAGATGAATACGCTGCTTCATCGCCTGCTGGACGGCATGCCAGTCAGCCTGTTCAAAGCGCTGCTGGGCGCCGGAAGTCACTTCAAGAAAACGACCGTACTGGGCGTCAAAACCCTGCAAAATAGTTTGAGCAATCAATAATTCCAGGCCACGCGTCATCTCTTCCCCCTCACCCATCCCTCTCCCCCGGAGAGAGGGAGAGGGGGAAATTATCAGAACTGATCTTCTTCTGTAGAGCCGGTTAACGCCGTGACTGATGAGGCTCCGCCCTGGATAATGGTGGTGACCTTATCGAAGTATCCGGTGCCGACCTCCTGCTGATGAGAGACAAAGGTGTAGCCATCTTTAGCCGCCGCGAACTCCGGCTGCTGGACCTTCTCAACGTAGTGCTTCATCCCCTCGCCCTGGGCGTAGGCGTGGGCCAGGTCGAACATGTTGAACCACATGCTGTGAATACCGGCCAGGGTGATGAACTGATACTTGTAGCCCATATCCGACAGCTGCTGCTGGAAGCTGGCAATGGTTTTATCATCCAGCTTTTTCTGCCAGTTAAACGACGGCGAGCAGTTGTAGGCCAGCAGTTTGCCCGGATATTTCGCGTGGATCGCGTCGGCAAAGCGCTTCGCCAGCTCAAGGTCCGGGGTAGAGGTCTCACACCACACCAGGTCGGCATAGGGCGCGTAGGCCAGCCCGCGGCTGATGGCCTGTTCGATACCGGCATGGGTACGGAAGAAACCTTCGCTGGTACGGTCGCCGGTAATGAACTGGCGATCGTAAGGATCGCAGTCTGAGGTAATTAAATCCGCCGCATCGGCGTCAGTGCGAGCGATCACCAGCGTCGGCACGCCCATGACGTCCGCCGCCAGACGCGCGGCGACCAGTTTCTGAATCGCCTCTTGCGTGGGAACCAGCACTTTGCCGCCCATATGGCCGCATTTTTTCACCGATGCCAGCTGGTCTTCGAAGTGTACGGCCGCTGCACCGGCCTCAATCATCGATTTCATCAGCTCAAACGCATTAAGCACGCCGCCAAACCCCGCTTCCGCATCGGCGACGATCGGCAGGAAATAATCGGTATAACGCGGATCGTTCGGCTCAATGCCCGCAGACCACTGGATCTGATCCGCGCGGCGGAAGCTGTTGTTGATCCGATCGACCACGGCCGGTACCGAGTTCGCCGGATAGAGCGATTGATCCGGATACATGCTGGAGGCCAGGTTGGCGTCCGCTGCGACCTGCCAGCCGGAAAGATAAATCGCTTCAATGCCCGCTTTCGCCTGCTGCAGCGCCTGACCGCCGGTCAGCGCGCCCAAGCTGTTGACGTAGCCTTTTTTCGCTTCCCCGTGCAGCAGTCGCCACATCTTTGCCGCGCCCAGCTGCGCCAGAGTACATTCCGGGTTGACCGAGCCGCGCAGCTTCACCACATCTTCGGCGCTGTATGGGCGAGTAATGCCTTCCCAGCGCGGATTCGTCCACTCTTTGTTTAATTCTTCGATTTGTTGGGTACGGGTTTTCATGTGCAGATGCTCCATATTGTTGTGTGGTGAATTAGGCCAGAAGGCGGTAGCCCGGCAGGGTTAAGAAATCAATCAGCTCGTCGGAGGTGGTGATCTGTTCCATCAGGCGAGCGGCTTCATCAAAACGCCCGCTGCTGTAGCGGTGCTCGCCCAGTTCGTCCTGAATCACCCGCATCTCTTCGGCCAGCCACTGGCGGAACAGCGCTTTGGTGACCGGTGTGCCGTTACTGAGGGTTTTCTCATGGTGGATCCATTGCCAGATAGAGGTACGGGAGATTTCCGCCGTCGCCGCATCTTCCATCAGGCCATAAATCGGTACGCAGCCGTTGCCGGAAATCCACGCCTCGATGTACTGCACCGCCACGCGAATGTTGGCGCGCATGCCCTCTTCGGTTCGTTCGCCCTCGCAGGGAGCCAACAGCTGTTCAGCGGTAATCGGCGCATCGTCTTCGCGGGTAACGGACAGCTGATTTTTGTTCTCGCCCAGTACGCCGTTAAAGACGGCCATCGCGGTGTCAGCCAGCCCGGGATGCGCGATCCAGGTACCGTCATGACCGTTATTCGCCTCCAGCGATTTGTCCGCTTTTACCTTGTTCAGCACCTGGTTGTTTCGCTCGGCATCTTTGCTCGGAATAAAGGCCGCCATGCCGCCCATCGCAAACGCGCCGCGCCTGTGGCAGGTCTTAATCAACAATCGCGAGTAGGCGCTGAGGAAAGGCTTGTCCATCGTCACCACCTGACGGTCCGGCAGAACGCGATCCGGATGATTCTTCAGCGTTTTGATATAGCTGAAGATGTAGTCCCAGCGCCCGCAGTTCAGACCCACAATATGGTCGCGCAGGGCGTGCAGAATTTCGTCCATCTGGAATACGGCGGGCAGCGTTTCGATCAGCAGCGTGGCTTTGATGGTGCCGCGCGGCAGCTCAAAACGGTCTTCCGTAAAGCTAAATACTTCACTCCACCACGCGGCTTCCTGCCAGGCCTGAGTCTTCGGCAGATAGAAATAGGGGCCGCTGCCTTTTTCCAGTAACGCTTTGTAGTTGTGGAAGAAATAGAGGGCGAAGTCGAACAGACTGCCGGGAATCGCTTCCCTGCGCCACGTCACGTGTTTTTCCGGCAGATGCAGACCGCGCACGCGGCAGATCAGCAGCGCCGGGTTCGGCTTCAGCTGATAAATCTTGCCGGCTTCATTGGTGTAGCTGATGGTGCCGTTAACCGCATCGCGCAGGTTAATTTGCCCATCAATGACTTTGCTCCATTCGGGCGCCAGTGAGTCTTCGAAATCCGCCATAAAGACTTTTACATTCGCATTGAGCGCATTGATGACCATCTTGCGCTCTACCGGACCGGTAATTTCTACCCGCCGATCCTGCAAATCGTCCGGAATGCCGCGGATCTTCCAATCACCGCTACGAATGGAATCCGTTTCCGAAATAAAATCGGGAAGCTTGCCGTTATCAATTGCCTGCTGCTGCTGGATACGCGCGGCCAGGAGTTTATTGCGCTCAGGCGTAAAGCGGCGCACCAGCTCGGTCAGAAATTCTACGGCCTCAGGCGTTAAGATTTGCTTCTCCTGGTCGCCATATGGCTGGCTAAAAGCCAGTTCGTCAGTGATTGTCGCCTGCTGCGTCATGTGCTGCTCCTCTTGGTTGATCCAGTTGGCGCGAACGTAAGATCGTTGTGTAGTTTTCGTTCAGCACAATTAAGACTACGCATTTATTTTTCAAAATCAAAAACAATTTCCATTTTTAATTTAATTATCATTTAACCTATTGATAACAATATAAATAAAGTTTAATTACAATATGAGCTGCATTTCGGAAATAAAAAAGGCACCCGAAGGTGCCAGAGGCAAAATGCTGAAACGCTTTAGGATCGCGTTGTGTAGAAGATTAATCCAGAGTCGGATTCATATGGCGTAGATCGTATGGCGTGATCTGGTAGACGTAATAATTCAGCCAGTTGATAAACAGCAAATTGCCATGGCTTCGCCAGGTGGCGCGCGGTTTGTTCTGCGGATCGTTCTGCGGGAAATAATTATGTGGAACCTGCGGATCGAGACCCGCTTCCACATCGCGGAAGAATTCGCTGGCCAGGGTGTTCGCGTCATATTCCGGGTGACCGGTCACGAAGGCGATGCGCTTATCTTTGCTGGCGAACAGGTAGGCGTCGCCCTCTTCTGTTTCCGCCAGGATCTCGAGGTCGGTGTAGTCGCGTATCAGCGCCGCCGGGAAATCGGCATAGCGCGAGTGCGGGGCCAGAAAGCTATCGTCAAAGCCGCGGGTTAACAAGGCATGAGGTTGCACGATATGGTGTTCGTAGACCCCGGAAATCTTCTCAGAGCGGGTCTGTTTAGGGATACCGTAGAGGATATTGAGGGCTGCCTGTACCGCCCAACAGACAAACAGCGTTGAGGTAACATGATCTTTAGCCCATTCCAGCACCTGTTTTATCTGCGGCCAGTAGGCAACGTCATTAAATTCAACCAAACCTAAAGGCGCACCGGTAACAATCAGGCCATCAAAGTTCTGATCGCAAATATCTTCAAAGTTGCAGTAGAAGTTGTTCAGGTGTTCCGCCGGCGTATTACGTGATTCGCGGGCATCGATGCGCAGCAGCTGGATATCAAGCTGCAGAGGAGAGTTGGAAAGCAGTCGCAAAAACTGATTCTCAGTCTCGATTTTCTTCGGCATCAGATTAAGGATGAGCACCTTCAGCGGGCGGATTTCCTGAGTCGTCGCGCGAGTTGTCGTCATCACAAAGACGTTTTCATTACGCAAGAAATTGACGGCCGGTAGCTCGTCCTGCACCCGAATTGGCATAACTTTATTACCTCATAGCATACGTATAAACGTTTAGACATCCAGACAGCTGAAGATACCCAGGAATAAGGTGAATGTCGAGCCTGCAGGTGCAGGGTGAGAAAATTTCACGGAGACATTTGAGTTAGAATATAAGAACAAAGAAAAGGAGCAAATATGGTTATTAGTATCCGCCGTTCACGGCATGATGAAGGGAAAAAACTGATTGCGATCTGGCGTCGGTCGGTCGATGCAACGCACGATTTTTTATCAAAAGAGTATAGAGCGGAACTGGAAGATCTGGTGAGCGCGTTTTTACCCGAAGCGCCGCTGTGGGTCGCGGTGACGGAGAAAGACGAGCCGGTCGCCTTTATGCTACTTACGGGGGAACATATGGATGCGCTATTCGTTGACCCTACGGTCCGCGGCTGCGGCGTGGGTAAGCTGTTGATTGAACACGCGCTGACGTTAGCGCCCAAACTGACGACCAACGTTAATGAGCAGAATGAACAAGCGGTCGGATTTTATAAGAAGATGGGCTTTAAGGTGACAGGCCGTTCTGAGACGGACGATCTTGGCAAACCCTATCCGTTATTGAATTTGGTACATGAGTAATGAAGTAAGACTGGATAAGGATAACCGATGTCCGGTCGGTTCAGACGACAAAAACGCAAAAAGCCCATCCGTCAGGATGGGCTCTTCACTTGTTTGATGCCTGGCAGTTCCCTACTCTCACATGGGGAGACCCCACACTACCATCGGCGCTACGGCGTTTCACTTCTGAG